>JBAQGP010000196.1:0-2666 GCA_049287845.1 Solirubrobacteraceae bacterium
GCGCGAGGGCGGTCGCCTCACCGATGCCGCTCGAGGCGCCGGTCACCAGCGCCACGGTTCCGTTGAGTTCTTGGTGGGTTGTCATGCAGTCGAGCCTAGGAAGGCGTCTGTGGTAGAACCGCGGGCCAGAAATGGCATCCGGCTCTGACACTGTCCGCGCTGCTCGGCTGCTCGAGCTCGGCGCGCCGCTCCAGGTCCAGGAGGTGGAGCTGCCCGCCCCGGGCGAGGACGAGGTCCGCGTCGACCTGCACTACGGCGGGGTGAATCCGATCGACCGCTACAACGCCACCGGTCAGGTCAACCCCGACGCCGTGCGCCCGCGCACCCTCGGGGGCGAGGCCGCCGGCGAGGTCGACGGGCGGATGGTGCTGGTGGCCGGTGAGGGGCTCGGCTTCGTCCGCGACGGCGTCTGGTCTGAGGCGGCGGTCGTGCCACGCGAGGCGGTGGTGGACGTGCCCGACGGCGTCGCGCCCGAGCATGCGGCGGCGATGGGCATCGCCGGGCTCACCGCGCTGAACTGCGTGCGCACGCTGGCGCGCGTCACGGCGGAGGATCGCGTCGTGGTGCTGGGGGCCTCAGGCGGCGTGGGCAGCATGATCGTGTCGCTGGCTCACGCGGTGGGCGCCACCGTCTGGGGGCAAACGGGCTCGGAGGCAAAGGTGCCCATCATCACGGCGGACGGCGCAGACCGCGTCCTCATCGGGGGTCCGGCGGAGATTGGCGCCGATCTGACCGACTACGAGCCGACGGTCGCCTTCGACGTGCTCGGCGACGGGTACGTGGCGACGCTCGTCGAGGCGATGGCCCCGCGCGGGCGCATCGTCTCGCTGGGGGTCTCGGCGGGCGCCGACGTCACCTTCAACATGCGCCTGCTGTACCGCAAGATGCTGTCGTTGCTCGGCTACGGCGGGACGATCCTGACCCGGGAGGATCGCCGGCCCGGCCTCCAGTCCGCGCTCGAGGCCGTCCGTGCCGGTGAGCTGTCGGTGCGGGTCGACTCGGTCCTGCCCCTGGAGGATGTGAACGAGGCATTCCAGCGCCTCGCGGACCGGCGGGTGCAGGGCAAGCTGCTGCTCGATCTCAGCTGATCCAGCGAAAGCCGACGTCCTTGGCAGCCACGGGCAGCGGGCTCGAGGGCAGCCCCGGCGGCGGGTCGTTCTGGTTGAACCCCACCGGCGCCAGATCGTTGGGGGTGTCGGCGTGAAACAGCGCGGCCAGGTACTGGGCCTGACCACGGCCCGGTCCCAGCTCGAACTGGCCGCCGCCGTAGGCGCCGATGCCGGGCTCGGCGCAGTAGTCGTAGGTGTCGCAGAGCTTCTTCAGCCCTCCGATGCGAGAAGGCTTGAGGTTGACCATGCGCGGGGCGAAGGGCAGCGCTTCGATGTCGGCGATCGAGTGGATGGGGGCGTCCCAGGTGATGCGGTGGTGCTCACCGGCCAGGGCGGCGGCGGTGCCCTCGGTGACGACGTCCGGGTCCTCCAGCCACGCGTCGGGAAACGCGCCGACCACTCGCTGGTAGAGCACCGGGTCGGGCTCCTGGTCGACGACCGTTCCGTGGTAGAGCGCCTTGAAGTCGATCGAGTCCACCGCGCCGGTCTCGGCCAGAGCCGCGATCAGCTCCGGCGTCCACGTGGTGGTGGCGTCGAGCTTGAAACGCAGCGTCGGGTAGTTGGCCAGCCGGCTCTCGATCGGCGCGAGCGTCGGCGGCTCGCCCAGCCGCAGGGAGACGACGAACGTCAGCGGCTGGGCGGTGCGCCCCAACGCCGCCTGCAGGGATGTGCCGGCCTGGCCCAGCGCCAGGTCAAGCGCCGCGCTGTGAAACGTCCAGCGTCGATACAGCCGGGATACCTCGCCGCGCTGGGGCTCCACCGGGAAGAGGTCGAGGCCGTCGATGCGCTCGCAGAGCTCGCCCAGCGCATAGTGCCCCGCCAGATCGAGCACCGGTCCCGCCTCCTGCAGCGCGATCTGATCCTCGGCGTCGTAGACCACGTCCTCGCCCACGCCTTCGACGCCCCCGCCGGTGAGATGCACGACCGTCGAGAGCCGCTCAAAGCCACTGGATACCTGCGCGCGGAGCCCTTCGAGCGTGTAGGCGTCCACCTCCACGGGCAGCGCCGCCAGCTTGTCGAACGTGCTCGTGCTCATCGCCCGGTGGGCGGTGTGGGCGTGCTCGGGTTCAGGCGCGCCACGAGCTCCTCGAGACGCAGCTCCTCGAGGCCCTGGCTCACGGCATCAAGCTCGCCGGCGCAGTACTCCACCAATCCTCGGCCCTCCTGCACCAGGTCCAGCGTCTCGCGCAGCCCGGCCTCACCGGAGTCCAGGCGGCGGATGATCTCCTCCACGCGGCCGACCGCCGACTCGTAGGTTCGCGCCTGCGTCGTGGGCGCCTCGGTCGTGGGCGCCTCGGTCGTGGGCGGCTCGGCCGTCGGCTCGGTCCTGGACGCGGCGGTCGTGCCCGCGTCGGTCGGTGGGGTCTCGTTCATTCGGTCTCCTTCTCTCCGGCGATTTCCGCCGCGACGACGCCGTCGTGGAAGTGCAGCGTCAGCTCCCGCGCGGCGCGGGCTGACGCCGCGGAGCCCAGCGGGACGCCCGCGCGGTCCTGGACGAGCGCGTAGCCGCGTGCCATGGTCCGCTCGGGATCGTGGGCCGCGAGCGCCAGCGCCAGG
>JBAQGP010000197.1:0-3179 GCA_049287845.1 Solirubrobacteraceae bacterium
GGCTCGGGTGGTCACCGAGTGCCGCCCGGAGATGGCGACCTTCAACTGCGGATCGTTCAACTTCGGGATCTTCCATGTCCGCCACCGGCCCGAGATGGCGCCGTGGGAGACCGAGTACCTGGACTCGACCCGCCAGTACGTGTTCCGCAACGCCTTCGCCGACATGTATCGGCTCTCGGAGCTGTTTCGCGAGGCTGGGGCGAAACCGGAGTACGAGGCCTACGACATCGGGCATCTGTACAACCTGCGCCACCTCGCCGACCAGGGGCTCGTCGACTTCCCGGTGCACGTGCAGTTCGTGCTCGGCGTGCTGGGCGCCAACGCCGCCTCGCTGCCCCAGCTGCTGCATATGCTGCGGACCGCCACCGAGCTGTTCGGCACCGACGGCTTCACCTGGTCGGCGGCCGGGGTCGGCTACCCGGGCCAGTTTCATCTCGCGGCGACGTCGCTGATGCTCGGTGGCCACATTCGGGTCGGGCTCGAGGACAACCTGCGGGTCACCGCCGACCGCCGAGCGTCGTCCAATGCCGAGCTGGTGGAGAAGGCGATGCAGCTCGCGCCCCTGCTCGATCGCCGGCCCGTCGGGTCCGAGGACGCCCGCCGGCTGCTGGGGTTGAGGCCGCGGGTGGCGGAGCAGTGACGCGGCGGCGGCCGCGAACCACGGTGGCATGGCCACACTGCGCGCTTGCGCTTCGATCATCGATTATCTAGCATCTCGAATCTGACCGAGCCGAGGAGAGGGATGACGAGATGGCCGTAACCACGCCGCCCGACGAGGTGCTGGGCACGAACTTCGGGTCCGATGCGTTCCCGGTCCAGTGGCGAGAGGGAGAGCGTGAGCTCTTCTGGATCCACGACGACCTGCACATTCCCAACCCGGTCTCGCCGCTGTTCTTCGACATCGGTGGCTGGTGGCTGACCTGCGATCACATGTTCCGCCGCTTCGGGACCCCGTTTGCGTGTGACTGGATCGCCAAGGAGATCAACGGCTATGTCTACACGGCGGCCGTCCCCTGTGATCCCGCGGTGCACGCCGAGGCCACCGAGTACGAGAGCCGCTACGTCCCGCGGGTCCCCCGGGACGGGGACTACGCCGGACAGATGGGGGCTTACCTCGGCCGCGTGCTGCCGATCTATGCCGCCAACTTCCTGGACTGGTGGCGCAATCGCCTACGGCCGGAGATGGAGCGCAACTTCGTCTACCTGGACGGCTATGACTACGAGGCCGCCTCACTGCTGGAGCTCGCGGTCCTGCTCGAGGATGCCATCGACATCCACGACCGCCACTGGAAGATCCACTGGATGCTCAACTTCGCCCAGTTCGCCTCCACCCAGAACCTCAACACGGCGATCGAGGAGGTGGGGGCCGACACCGCGCTGATGGGGCGGCTGCAGTCGAGCGTGGAGGATCGCAACTGGGACGCGATCGAGGACCTGTGGCGGGCCAAGGAGGAGGTCAAGGCCGATCCCGAGCTGCAGGCGGCGTTCGAGCCTCCCAGTGCCGGAGAGGTCATGGACGCCCTGGCCACCGGCGAACGGGGCCGGCGCTTCATCGCCGAGCGGATCGAGACCCACCAGCGGACGTATGGCTACAAGGCGCTGTGGTCGCACGAGTTCATGTACCGGCTGTGGGTGGAGGATCCGGCGCCGATCATCGAGGCCATCCGCGGCTACGTGGCCACCGATTACGACTATCCGTCGAACCTGCAGGCGGTGGTCGACGACCTGGAGGCAGCCAAGCGCGACGTCATGCAGGGTGTGGAGGGGGAGGACCGCGAGCGGCTCGCGCGGGCGCTCGAGCTCTCGCTGAACATGAATCCGCTCACGCCCGACCATCACTTCTTCGTCGACCAGGGAACGAACGCCCGGCTGCGCCTGGTCGCGACTGCGATCGGTCGCAAGCTGGCCGAGGCCGGCGCCCTCGACGCCGCCGAGGACGTCGTGTTCCTGCGCTACAACGAGGTCCGGCGCCTGATGGCCGACCCTCAGGCCTTCGACGCCCGCGACATCGTCTCCGATCGCCGCGACGAGCACGAGGACGCTTTCGAGCGGCGGCCGCCGGCGTGGTTGGGCACCGCCACCAAGGAGGCCATCGAGTTCCCCTACGGCGGGCTGTGGGGGTTCCCCGATCGCTTCTACGCCGGCGAGCCGGCGACCACGGGCGAGATCAAGGGCCTGCCCGCGTCGCCGGGAGTCGTCGAGGGGCCGGCGCGCTACGTCGCCTCGATCGAGGAGTTCGACCAGGTCCAGCAGGGCGAGATCCTCGTCTGCCGAATGACCAATCCGGCCTGGGTCGTGCTCTTCACCAAGGTCAAGGGTCTCGTCACCGAGGCCGGCGGGGCGACGTCCCACCCCGCCGTGGTGGCTCGCGAGTTCGGCATCCCGGCCGTCGTGGGCACCGGAAACGCGGGGCAGCGGATCGCGACCGGCGATCGCATCCGCGTCAACGGCGCCACCGGCGTCGTGGAGGTCCTGGCTTAGTGAGCATCGTCCTGGAGTTCGCACACCCTGAGTGCACCCAGGTCAGCCGGGCCGGGGGCAAGGGATCCTCGCTGGCCCGCATGGCCGCGCTCGGTCTCCCGGTGCCGCCGGGCTTTGTGGTGCCCGCGAACGCCCTTGCCGACGCCCTGCCTGACCACGGCGGCGAGCTGCACGCGCACGCCGAGGCTCAGAACGCCGCGGCGGCGCAGGAACTCATCCGCAGCGTCGAGCTCGAGCCGGCGCTGCGCCGCGCGGTGCTCGACGCCTACGCGGACCTGGGCGGTGGTCAGGGCGACGCGCCGGTCGCGGTGCGCTCGAGCGCCTGCGCGGAGGATTCGGAGGCGGCGAGCTTCGCCGGCCAGCAGGAGACCTTCCTGCATGTGCGTGGTGGCGACGCCGTCCGCACGCGGATCCGCGACTGCTGGGCGTCGTTCTTCTCCGAGCGCGCGCTGTTCTACCGCTCGCAGAAGGGCTCGCTGTCAGACCTCGGCATGGCGGTCGTGGTCCAGCGCATGGTCCACGCCGACGTCGCGGGTGTGCTCTTCACGTGCGATCCAGTGCACAAGCGAAGCGACCGGATGGTCGTCGAGGCCGTCATCGGGCTCGGCGAGGCAGCGGTGTCGGGCGCGGTCACCCCGGACCACTACGTGCTCAAGCGCGACGGCCGGGTGCGCAAGGCGCAGGTCCACCAGCAGCCC
>JBAQGP010000198.1:0-3073 GCA_049287845.1 Solirubrobacteraceae bacterium
CCGCAGCGCAGCGGTCACCGCGTGACGAGTCCACCGAGCTCTTCCACCGGCGGCGCCGCCGCGCCTAGCGGCCCGCGATCTTGTTCGCGAGGCCGGCGATCCGCGACTCGTGGTGGCGGAGCCGCTCCTGGCGATCGGCGATCCGGTAGAGCGTGTAGATGCCCCGGGCGCCGATGAACCGCAGCGGCTCGGGCTCCCAATCGCGCGCGGGGTTGCCCACCCAGGGCAACCGGGTCAGGTCGGTCTCGCGCCCCAGCACCAGATCGCGCAGGGTCCGTCCCGCCAGGTTGCTCGCGGCCACCCCCTCTCCGGCGTAGCCGCCGGCGTAGCCCAGGCCGGTCACCTGGTCGACGCCCACGGTCGGGCACCAGTCCCGCGAGACGCCGAGGATCCCGTGCCAGGCGCGCTCCACGCGCACCCCCGCCAGCGATGGAAACAGCGAGATCAGCCGCGCCCGCAGCTCCTGCACCGTGCGATCGGGGACCGGGCCCTCCCGGTCAGTCCGCGAGCCGAAGCGGTATGGCACCCCTCGCCCGCCGATGGCGACCCGCCCGTCGGCCGTGCGCTGGGAGTAGGTGTAGAGGTGTGACCCATCGAGCATGGTCTCGGCGCCCTCCCAGCCGATCCGGCCCCACTCGGTCGCGGGCAGCGGCTCGGTGACGATCATCGAGCTGTTCATCGGCAACAGCGCCCGGTGCTCGCCGGGCATGTCCGCGGTGTATCCCTCGGTGGCCCGCAGGACATAGCGGGCGCGCACGTCCCCCCTCTCGGTCACGGCAAGGCCCGGCTCGATCGCCCGGACCGAACTGGACTCGTGGATCGTCACCCCGGCCCGCTCGGCGGCGGCCGCCAGCCCGTTGACGAGCCGCGCCGGCTGGACCCGCGCGCAATGAGGCGTGTAGAGCCCGCCACGCACCCCGTCGACGTGGATCCTCGCCGCCATCGCCTCGGCGTCGAGCAGCTGCCACGCCAGGTCATCCCCCAGCTCGCGCCGTTCGGCGTCGACGACCTCGGCCAGACGGCGCAGCTGCGTGTCTGACTGGGCCACCGTCACCGTCCCACCGTGCTTCCAGTCGCATTCGATGTTCTCCAGCGCCACGACGGCACCGATCTCCTCGACCGCCTGCTGGATGGCGCGGACCATCGCCCGCGGACCGTCCGGGCCACCCCGGGCCCGCCACGCCTCGGCCGTTCCCGAGAGCTTGCCCAGCACCCAGCCGCCGTTGCGTCCCGACGCGCCGAACCCCACCTGGCGCGCCTCCAGCACCACGACGACGAGGCCGGGGTCCGCGCGCTTGAGCTCATACGCCGTCCACAGACCGGTGAAGCCGCCCCCCACGATGCAGACGTCGGCCTCCCGATCTGTGGCCAGCGCGGGCCGCGAGGGACGCGGCCCGAGCTGGTCGAGCCAGAACGACGGGGCGGTGGGCATCGGGTTGCGGCCGCCGCGCCGCGTTACAGCATCGTGTCGGCCGGCGCGAACTCCGCCTCCGGCGTCACGACCTCGATCGGGTCGCCGTACTTCACGCGCTTCTCGTTGCGGAAGAAGGCGGGAGCGGTGGCCTTGCGGTACAGCATGATCAGGATCCCGCTGCCGACGCCGAGGATGCCGATCCACACCGGCACCCCCATGCCCAGGAAGGCACCGCTGCTGTCGTTGGCGGCGTTGCCGTAGTAGGTGACGGCCTTGACCAGGATGACCATCAGGATCAGCCCGCCGACCGTCGGGAAAAAGCCCAACATGAAGAAGTTGCGCACCGACTTGCGCAGCTCGAACCGGTAGAACCAGGTGCAGCAGAAGCCGGTGAACCCGTAGTAGATGCAGACCAGGATGCCGAGCCCCGCCACGCAGTCAGCGAGCACGTTTTTCGAGAGCAGTTCGATGGCGACGAACCAGATGAGCGACAGGACGCCCGCCCAGATCGTGGCCGTGCCGGGGGAGAGATTGCGCTCGTGGACCTGGGCGAAACGGCTCGGGATGGCTCCCCGGCGGGCCATGGAGAGGGCCTGGCGGGCGGCGGGGATGATCGTCGTCTGAGTCGCCGCCGTCGCCGAGGTCAGCACCGCGATGGTCAGCAGGATGTGCAACGAGCCGAGGACGCCCTTGGCGAGACCGCCCGCGAAGATGTCGTTGGCGTTGTTGGGGTTGGACAGGTATCCGATGCCGGCATAAGCCTGGGAGGCGACCGACACCAGCAGATAGATCCCGATAAGAATGACCGTCGAGGTCACCGCGCTGCGGCCGGGCCCGGAATCCGAGTTCTCGCTCTCCTCGTTGACCGAGACACCGGTGTCCCAGCCCCAGTACAGGAACACGCCGAGCAGCATGCCGGAGATGAGCGCGCTGACGCTGACCGAGAACGGGTTGAACCAGTTGAGCGCCACGTGCATGGAGTGCGTGGGCGAGTCGGTGTAGGTCTTGATCAGCGCGACGACGGCGAAGATGATCAGCGTGCTCATCTCGAAGCCGAGGAGGATCTGCTGGGTCCGGGCCGAGAGCTCGATGCCCCTCCAGCAGATCCAGGTCAGCAGGATGATGAACAGTCCGCCGAGCACGATCACGGCGGCGGTGCTGGCCGCCGCCCCGTTGAGCCCGAACAGCTGGAAGCCATAACTGCCGGCGATCTGCGCCTGGTTGGCGTTGACGACGATGTCGGAGACGATGACGATCCAGCCGATGATCAGGCCGAGCTCGGGGCTGAACGTCCGGCTGATCCATGAGAACGAGGTCCCACAATCGGGATCCACCTCGTTCATGTACTGGTACGCCCACGCGACGAACAGCATCGGGATGAACGACACGATGACGACGGCGGGGTTGTGGACCCCGATTCCGCCGACGGCGACCATGAACCCGACGGTGGCGGCGAGGCTGTAGCCCGGGGCAGTCGAGGCAACGCCGATGACGACGTTGCTGATGTAGCTGATCGCACCCTTCTTGAGTTCCTGGCGGGGGGCGCGCTGGTCGGCGGGGGCCGGGCCGGTGATGGACGTGGCTTCCATCCACTTCCTTCCTCGAGTTGTCTGACGCGTACCAAACTTCCTGGTGGCCGGGCGCAGAGTACAGCCATCC
>JBAQGP010000199.1:0-11200 GCA_049287845.1 Solirubrobacteraceae bacterium
AGCCTAGACCCCGTCGCCGCCGCTGTCGTCATCCGGGCGAAGGCGCTCGGCTACGCCAATCGGAGTACAGCGGCCGGCCGGGCGCGACAGATGCCGTAGCGGAATTGCCTTCCGCGGGGCGACGACACGCCGCGCGACGACCGAGATGCTTGCAGGAGTCACCGCCCAGCCCGCTCTACAGGAGATCCTCATGCCGACATTCACCCGATTCGTCCTCAAGCACAAGCTCGCGGTCATCACATTCTGGCTGGTCCTGGCGGTCGCCGGCGCGATGACCGCCACCTCCACGACCAAGCGCCTGAGCAACAGCTTCGCCATGCCCGGCGCCTCCTACCGGGCCGACGCGCGGATCCAGGCCCGGTATCTCCACAACGGAGCCGAGGACCCGGTCGTCCCCATGATCACATTGCCCGCCGGCACGAGCGTCAACCAGCCGGGCGTCGCCCGGCGACTCGACGGCGCGTTTGCCGCCGCCCGGACGGTGATCCCGACCGCGCGGGTAGTCGACTACGCCACCACGCGCGACCCGGCGTTCGTCACCCGTGACGGGCGCAGCACCTACGCGCTGGTGTTCACCCCCCAGGACAACCCGATCGCGCCAGGCAACCTGGACGCTCGCATCCAGCAGGCCGTCACCGCCGCCGTTCCCGCCTCCTGGCAGGTCGGCCTCACCGGCATCCAGCCGCTCGCCACCAGCCAGCCGTCAAGCAAGGGCGCCGGCGTGCTGGCCGAGGCGATGCTCGGCGCACTGGGAGCACTGGTGGTGCTGGCGTTCGTATTCGCCAGCTTCCTCGCCCTCGTCCCGCTGGTGATGGCCGGCATCTCGATCCTCACCACCTTCCTCGCCCTGAACGGGCTGACCCACATCACCACCGTCAGCCAGATCGTCGAGTTCCTGATCGCGCTGATCGGACTCGGGGTGGCGATCGACTACACGCTGCTGGTCGTCACCCGCTGGCGTGAGGAGCGCGCCCACGGGCGCGACGGCGACGACGCCGTGCAGGCCGCGATGGCCTCGGCGGGACGGGCGGTGCTGTTCTCCGGGCTGACCGTCGGCATCGGCCTGCTCGCCCTGGTGGTCCTCCCGGTCCCGTTCCTGCGCAGCGCCGGCATCGGCGGCGTGCTGATCCCGCTGATCTCGGTTGCCGTCGCGCTGACGCTGCTGCCCGTCCTGCTCGGGAGTGTCGGTCCGCGTCTGGACTGGCCGCGGGTGCGTAACGAGACCACCGCCAGCCGCGGCTGGAGCGCCTGGGCGCGCTTGGTCGCCCGCCACCGCGGGCTCGCCGCGCTCGCCGGCACCGCCACCCTGGCAGTGCTGATCATCCCTGCGTTCTCGATGCACATCGGAGAGCCCAGCACCGCCGCACTGGCGCAGACCGGTCGCGCCCACACCGCGCTGTCCACGCTCCAGTCCGGTGGGGTGCCCTCAGGCGCGCTGACCCCAATCGATGTCCTCACCCGCGCCGATGCCGCTCCCGCCGTCGCACACCGACTCGCCTCGGTGCTCGGCATTTACACCGCCGTCACCCCCGCCACCCCGGACTTTCGCCGCGCCGGTACCGCGCTGGTCACCGCGCTCCCCAGCGCCGAGACCAACATCACCGCCGGCCAGGCCACCGTGGGAGCGGTCCGCGCCGCCCTGGCGCACGACCCCGCGGTGCTCGGCATCGCCGGCTCGGGGCCGTCGATGATCGACTTCTCCCACGACGTGTACGGCAGCTTCCCGCTGATGCTGGCGCTGATCGCCCTGGCCACGTTCGTGCTGCTGGCCCGCGCGTTTCGCTCGCTGCTCCTGCCGCTCAAGGCCGTCGTCATGAACCTCGCCTCGCTCGGCGCCGCCTGCGGCGTCATGGTCTGGATCTGGCAGCACGGCCACGCCAGCCACCTGCTCTGGGGAATCCCCGCCACCGGCGCAATCACCATGTGGGTCCCGATCATGGTGTTCGCGTTCCTGTTCGGGCTGTCGATGGACTACGAAGTGTTCATCCTGGCCCGCATGCGGGAGACCTACGACGCCACCGGCGACACCCGGACCGCCGTCGCGGAGGGCATTGGACGCACCGGCCGGCTGGTCACCAGCGCCGCGCTGATCCTCGTTCTGTCCTTCCTTGCCATGTCCACGGGGCCGGAGACAGACATCAAGATTCTCGCCACTGGCCTGGGCGCCGGCATCTTCGTCGACGCCACCCTGATCCGCTGCCTGCTCGTCCCCGCCCTCGTCAGCCTGTTCGGGCCCTACAACTGGTGGCTACCCACCTGGGCCGCGCGCCTACTCAGAGTCGAGCCGTCCCCGCTGACCACCCCCCACACAACCTCGGGCGGGACACCAGTCACGGTCGAACCCCACGGGGTGCACGCCTGAACGCGAAGATCTGCATGAGCTCCGACCGAACGCCAATGAAGTCGGAGCTCATGCCCTCTCACCGGCTGCCGGAGTGATGCGTCGGTGATCGGCACTCACAGCCACAGGCTGGCGATCGCGGAGAGCACCCGCAGCCAGATCCGAGCGTGAGCGGCCTGGGCTCGGCGCGACTGCTTTTGTTCTCGCACCGGCGCGGGCCGGGCTATCGCAAAGGCGACAACCCGATCATGAGGTTGGACGGCGCCCGCGCGATCGCAACGCCACGCAGGCGATGGCCAGCGGAGCTCCTCAAGATGCCCGTGTCAACGATGTATCAACTCGCGCGACGCGGGGAGCTGCCGCCCAGCCAACTGGGCCGCACTTGGCGGTTCCGGCGGCCGCGGTTCGAGGAGTTGTTCGCAGCATGACGCTCCCGCCGGCTGCAGCAGCCAGCATTGGCAGCACCTGGCTGGACGGCACGTGTCCGCCACCTCCCGCCAGGTGATCTTCAGTTCGCCATCGCGCTCGACGAGCCACTTGACGTTGACGAGCGTTAGCGCGGTCACCCGCCACGACTCGCCGTAGTAGACGTGGTGGTCGACTTGACTTCGGTGCCGCCGGACAGTGACCGGCGAAATCACCCGTAGCCACGGGAAGACGCCCGCATCTCCGGCCTGTCACGCCGGAGGTCGCGGGTTCGAGTCCCGTCGCTCCCGCTTCAAAGCTCCGCGTTGATGTTGGCGATTCGGCGCCCCGTGCCGCGCCTCATCCCGCCCGCTCCGCCGAAGCCAGCCCTCGGCGAGCGAACGCCGACAGGACGACCGCCGCGGCGACGAGACCAGCGAACGCAAGTGCCACCCGTACCGGCGATCCCGCCAGAAGGCCTCGGCCGGCCTCCAGCACCGGCGTGACCGGGTTCAGAGTGGCGACATCGTGGATCCAGCCGGTGAGCAGCGTCACCGGCACGTAGACCGGGGCGAGGAACAGGAGCACGAACACCGGCATCTGGATGACGGCCCCGGCCTGCTCGGTGCGAAGGAACATCGCCAGGCCGACGGCCCACAGGGCGGCGACGAGGTTCATCCCAATGCCCAGGCCGAGCAGGCCGATCAGTTGCACGCCGTTGCCGTCGACGTTCATGCCGGCGATCAGGGCGGCGATCGTGACGACGATCCCCGTGAGCGCCCACCTCAAGAGGGCGCCCAGCGTGTAGCCGGCGATGATGCCGCTTCGCCGCGGGGCGCTGAGCAGCAGCCGCCGGGCAAAGCCGGAATCGAAGTCACGGGCGACGGCGAATCCGGTGAAGACGCCGCCGAAGGCTGCTGATTGGAGAAAGACGAACACGAACTGAAAGGAGGTGTAGCCCGGCGGGTAGTGGAAGTTCGGCACGTCGCTGATACGCGAGAGCCCTCCGGCAAAGGCGATCAGGAAGAACAGCGGAAACACGATCGACGGGACGAGGATCGCCGGGTTGACCAGCGTGTTGTGGATCGAGCGCCACGCGACACCGCGGGCGACGTAGACGAACCGGCTCATGTCCTGGTCAGCCTCGACCTCATTGCCACCCCGGCGAGCCCGAGCGCGATGACCAGCAGAGCGAGCGCAAAGCCGAACCCCAGCGCCAGCGCCCTCGCGTTCCAGCCGGTGATGACCAGGCTGCGCAGCGCCTCGAGCAGGTAGGAGACCGGGTTGTAGGTGGCGACATCGCGAAACCAGGTCGCCTTGATCAGATTGCGCGGGAGGCTGGCGGAGCTGAGAAAGATCGTCACGAACAGGAGCGGGAAGACGCCCTGAACGGCCTCGCCGGTACCAAACCGCAGCGCCAGCAGGATGCCCAGGCCGGCAAACGCGAACGCGATCAGGACCGCGAGAACGAGTAGCACCAGCGCACCCCCGACTCCGCTGGCGAACGTGACGCCGGTGGCCAGCCCCACCAGCAGGTAGACGATCGCCTGGACGATGCCGAGCACGAGCGCCCCGCCGAGCTGCCCGATCAGGAGCGCCTCGCCCCGTACCGGCGTCAGCGACAGGCGGTTGAGAAAGCCGCTCTCGATGTCCCGCGCGAGGTCGACCCCGGCATTGATCGAGACGAACATCGCTCCCTGCACGAAGGGCATCGCGATGAGAAAGTCACGGTAGTTGTGGGTGGGGAAGCCCGGAATGCGGGTCGCGGTGCTGAGCGCCGAGCCGTTGATGGCAAACAGGATCAACGGGAAGACCATCGGGAAGATGATCAGCGCCCGCTGACGGGTCGTGCGCACCACCGCGCGCCGAGCCACGGCCAGGGTCTGCTCGACGACCTTGATGTGCGAGGTCGACGGGACGTACGCCTCACCGACGGCGATCTCAGCGGCCACGCCGCCTCCGGCCCCGCCGCCCGCCCCGTGCGGGGGCGGACGCGTCATCCTCGGCCTTCGCCCCGTCGCCGGACCCCTCGAGCTTGCGGCCCGTCTGGGCCAGGAACACGTCGTCGAGCGAAGGCTGGTGCAGCTGCAAGGTCTCGACGCGCAGGTCCGCGCGGTCGAGAATCCGGACGATCTCGGCCAGTTCGGACTCGCCCCCGGGCAGCTGCACCGTGACGCTCCCGTTGCCATTGCGTCGCATCTCACCGAACCGCGACAGCAGCTCCGCCAGCCGGTCTCCGTCGCCGGCTTCGGCCGGTGTCAGCTCGACGCTGGGACCGCCGATCTCGGCCTTGAGCTGCGCCGGGGTGCCTTCGGCCACGATGTGGCCATGGTCGATGATCCCGATACGGTCGGCCAGCACGTCGGCCTCCTCCAGGTACTGCGTGGTCAAGAACACGGTCATGCCCTCGTCGCGCGCCAGCCGGGCGACCTCCTCCCACAGCGCAGAGCGGCTCTGCGGGTCAAGCCCGGTGGTCGGCTCGTCGAGAAACAGGATCCGCGGCGAGTGCACGAGCGCCAGCGCCAGGTCCAAGCGGCGCTTCATCCCGCCCGAGTAGCCGCCAACCCGCCGGTCAGCGGCCTCGGTCAGCCCGACGCGCTCCAGCAGCGCCGTCGTGCGGCGGCGGCGCTCGGGGCCGGGCAGCCCCTGGAGTGTGGCCTGCAACATCAGATGCTCACGGCCGGTGAGGATCGCGTCAAGCGCTGCCTCCTGGAGCGCGGCGCCGATGGCGGCGCGCACCTGGGCGCCCTGGCGCACGATGTCAAATCCCCCGACGCTCGCGCGGCCGCTGGTCGGGGGCAGCAGCGTCGTCAGCATCAGCACCGTGGTCGACTTCCCCGCGCCGTTCGGCCCCAGAAAGCCATAGATCTCACCGGGCGAGACCGCCAGGTCAATTCCGTCGACGGCGCGAGGCCCCTTGCGGAACTCCCGCACCAGATTCTCTACCTCGATCGCCGCCTCGTCGCTCATACGCCCGCACTCTAGGGAAGGCGCCGCGGCGGTCGACCTGGGGACCTCGCGAAGACCGCGTGTGCGGCGTCGCCACCGCGCCTGACTCCGCGCCCTCGAGCACAAGGTGATCCACGACAGCTCAAGGCTCGCCGCGAGGCGGGGCCTATAGCGAGGGCCAGGAGCCCGGGCGACTGAGGTTGACGGGTTGATGTGCTCGATTGTTAGTCTAGACTTACGGTTCGTGATAACTTACCGAGGCGATGGATGGACGGCGTTGGGCGATCCAACCCGGAAGGCGATCTTCGAGCTGCTGCTGGAGCGCCCGCGGGCGGTCGTCGAGTTGGCGGGCGAGCTGCCGGTCAGTCGTCCGGCGGTGTCGCAGCACCTGCGGGTACTCAAGGACGTCGGGCTGGTGATCGACCAGCCAAACGGCACTCGCCGCATCTACCGCGCTCAACCCGATGGGCTCGCGACGCTGCGCGCCGATCTTGAGCGCTATTGGGGAAAGGCCCTGTCCGCCTACAAGGCGGTCGTCGAACAAGCAGCCGAGGAGAGCGAATGAGCACCCACACCCAGAGGACAGCGACAACCATCAGGAGCTCGATCGTCGTAGACGCGCCGATCGATCGAGCGTTCCGCGTCTTCACCGAGGAGTTCGGGGCCTTCAAGCCGGCCTCGCACAATCTGCTGGCGGTCGAGATCGCCGAGACCGTGTTCGAGCCGCGGGTAGGCGGCTACCTGTATGACCGGGGTGTGGATGGGAGCGAGTGCCGGTGGGCGCGTGTCCTGGCCTACGAGCCACCGGACCGGGTCCTGATCAGCTGGGACATAAGCCCCTACTGGCAGGTCGAGACCGACCTCGAGAAGACCAGCGAGGTCGAGGTCCGCTTCGTCGCCGAGACCGAGAACCGCACGCGGGTCGAGCTCGAGCACCGCAACCTCGACCGCCACAGCGATGGCTGGCAGGACCTACGCGAGGGTGTCGGCGGCGCCGAGGGCTGGCCTCTGTACCTGCAGCGCTATGCCGACGTGATGACCAAGGAGAGCTGATGTCATCGATCACCACGACCATCGAAGTCAACCGGCCCGTCGAGGAGGTGTTCGCGTACGTCACCGACCCGGCCCGCTTTGTCGAGTGGCAGGACGGCGTACTCAGTGGTCACATGGACGGCGACGCGCCGCCTGTGGTGGGGGGCCGGTGCCTGACCACCCGCAAGATCGGAGGCATCGAGCGATCGGTCACCTCGGAGATCACGCACATCGACCCGCCGAACACATGGGGCGTTCGGGCGATCGACGGTCCAATCCGCGCGATCGTCGACGTGACCGTCAGCCCGCTCCAGGAGGGCCGGCAGTCACGCGTGCAGATCGACCTGAACTTCACGGGCCATGGCATCGGCAAGCTGCTGGTGCCGCTGTTCGTGCGCCGCAGCGCGCGCACGGAGATGCCGGAGAACCTGGACCGGCTCAAGCGGTCTCTGGAATCAAAGGAGAACCATGCCCGGACAGATAGTCCACGTTGACATCCACGACAGCGCGGCCGGCGCAGGCTTGTGGGGGTCGTTGTTCGCATGGGTCGCGGCGGCGTGAGGCGGCCGCCTCCGCCTCTCACAGAGCTATCGAGCTGAGTACCTCCACGGCCCGCATGTACAGGAGCGGCTCGAGCCGGATGTGGGACTGCTGCGACATGGAGCGCGCCGCCACGCCGATCGACTCGATGGGCGGAGCGAGATCGAGATCCGGCACGACGAGCAGCGGCTCGACGGCGATCCGCCATGGCCAACGCGGGTGCTCCACTCGGTAGGGCTCCCCAATCGCCACCACCACGCCGAACACCCTTCGCCACACGCTCGCGTAGAGCACCAGACGGTCATCCTCGTTCACCCGCGGGCGTCGCGGGAAGCCACCCTCCCGCAGAACACCCGTGCGCCCCTCCTCAATCCAGCGCGCGGGAAGTGGGCCGCGCGCATGTCCGACCGCCTTCAGCCAGTGCGCCCGCATCAGCCCAGCCTATTCTCGATGGATGGCCGCCGTCCGCACACCGTTTGCCGCCACCGGGCTCGGCGCCGCGTAGATGTCACTCGTCGACGAGGCGTCGCTTCGCGAGCTGACGCTGCGCGACGAGCAGCGCCTTCGGCGCCAGGCTCACCGGCTCCGGCGGGGCAGCGGGGAAGACCGCGCGCGCTTCGAGCAACAGCTCGCCGAGGCGCGGGCCCGGGTGCAGCGACGCCGCGCGTCGGTCCCCGAGGTCTCCTACCCAGCGCAGCTGCCGGTGTCCGCACGTCGCGAGGATCTCCTCGCTGCGATCCGGGATCACCAGGTCGTCGTCGTGGCCGGCGAGACCGGCTCGGGCAAGACGACCCAGCTGCCCAAGCTCTGCCTGGAGCTCGGACGTGGCGTGCGGGGGGCCATCGCTCACACCCAGCCACGACGGATCGCGGCGCGGACCGTGGCACAGCGGATCGCGGATGAGCTCGGTGTCCCGCTCGGGGGCGCCGTCGGTTACGCAGTCCGCTTTGATGATCGAGGCTCCGAAGACACTGCGGTTCGTCTGGTCACCGACGGCCTGCTGCTGGCCGAGATCCGCCGCGATCCCCTCATGCGCCGCTACGACACGGTCATCGTCGACGAGGCACACGAACGCTCGCTCAACATCGACTTCCTGCTCGGTTGCCTGCACCGCATCCTGCCGCGCCGACCCGACCTCAAGCTGATCATCACGAGTGCGACCATCGACCCCGAGCGCTTCAGCGAGCACTTCGGCGGCGCGCCGATCGTCGAGGTCTCGGGCCGCACGTATCCGGTCGAGGTCCGCTACCGGCCGCCGCGGGAGGACGAGGAGCTGCTCGACGTGCTCGCGGACACCGTCGCGGAGCTGCTCGGCGAGCGGGACGGCGACGTGCTCACGTTCTTCTCCGGGGAACGGGAGATTCGCGATGCGGCGGAGCTGCTCACGGGACGGCTGGGGCCGGGCGTGGAGGTGCTGCCGCTGTACTCGCGGCTGGCGGCTGGCGAGCAGCAGAAGGTCTTCGGCGCAAAGAAGAGCCGCCAACCTCGGCGCGTCGTGCTCGCGACGAACGTCGCCGAGACGTCGTTGACGGTTCCCGGCATCCGCTTCGTCGTCGACACCGGCCTCGCGCGGATCTCGCGCTACAGCACGCGCCTGAAGGTGCAGCGCCTGCCGATCGAGCCGATCTCGCGCGCGTCGGCTGACCAGCGTAAGGGCCGCTGCGGCCGCCTGGCCGACGGGATCTGCGTACGGCTCTACTCGGAGGAGGACTTCGACGCGCGGCCGGAGTTCACCGATCCGGAGGTGCTGCGCACGAATCTCGCGAGCGTGATCCTCCAGATGGCCGCGCGTGGGCTGGGGGACATTGAGGCGTTCCCCTTCCTTCAGGCGCCCGACCGCCGCCAGGTGCGCGACGGCGTCGCGCTGCTCGATGAGCTGCGGGCCCTGGACCCATCGGCCGCGGAGCCGCTCACGCCGCTCGGGCGCAAGCTCGCGCTGCTTCCGATCGACCCGCGCTTCGGTCGCATGGTGCTGGAGGCCGACAGGCTCGGCTGCGTCCGCGAGGTGATCGTGATCGCCGCGGCACTGTCGATCCAGGATCCACGCGAGCACCCCACCGAGCAGCGCGCTCAGGCCGACCAGCTCCATGCCCGCTTTGCTGACAAGTCGTCGGACTTCCTCGCCTACGTCAACCTGTGGGGGTACGTGCGCTCGCTGGGCGACGAGCTCTCGCGCTCGCAGCTCCGCAAGCGCTGCAAGGCCGAGTTCCTGCACTACCTGCGCATCCGCGAGTGGCAGGACCTCGTCGCTCAACTGGAGAACACGGCGCGCGAGGTCGGGCTCACGCTCAACGACGCGCCGGCCGACGGCGTGGTTGGTGACCAAATCCACGGCGCGCTGCTCTCGGGGCTGCTCTCGCACCTGGGCATGAAGGACGCCGGGACGCGCGAGTACACCGGCGCGCGCGGGGCGAAGTTCGCGATCTTCCCTGGCTCCGCACTCGCGCGGCGCGGACCATCGTGGGTGATGGTCGCCGAGCTGGTCGAGACGACGCGGCTGTGGGGCAGGACCGCAGCCGCGGTCGATGTGAAGCAGGTCGAGCCGCTCGCCGAGCACCTCGTGAAGCGCTCCTATGGCGAGCCGCGGTGGGACCGCCGGCGCGCCGCCGTCGTCGCGCCCGAGCAGGTGACGTTGTACGGCCTGCCGATCGTCGGCTCGCGGGCGGTCCAGTACGGGCGGATTGACCCGGCGGCGACCCGCGAGCTGTTCATCCGCCGCGCACTCGTCGAGGGCGATTGGGATCAGCACCACGCTTTCATGCGAGAGAACGAGCGCCGGGTGGAGGAGGTCGAGGCAATGGAAGCGCGCGCGCGACGACGTGACCTGCTCGCGAGCGAGGCGACGCGCGCGGCCTTCTTCGACGAGCGGGTACCGCAGGACGTCGTCAGCGGTCGTCACTTCGACCGCTGGTGGAAGCAGGCGCACCAGACCCAGCCGACGCTGCTGGACTATCCGATGGACATGTTGATCGAGGGCGAGGTCGCGCCCAACGACGCTGACCGGCCGGCGCGCTGGAAGCAGGGTTCACTTCAGCTCGCGCTGTCCTATCGCTTCGACCCCGGCTCGGCGGCCGACGGCGTGACGGTCCACATCCCGCTGACGTCGCTCGGAGCGGTGCAGGATACGAACTTCGAATGGCTCGTGCCCGCGTTTCGCTCGGAGCTCGTCGTCGCGCTCTTGCGCGCGTTGCCGAAGCGGCTGCGCACGCCGCTCGTTCCGATACCCGACACCGCGACGACGCTGCTCGCCAGCGTCACACCGCGCAGCGGCCCGCTGCTCGAGGTACTCGCCGAGGCGATCGAACGCACGCGCGGCGTGCGCATCGGCCCCGGCGACTGGTCACTTGACGATCTGCCTCCGCACCTGCGGATGACCTTCAGCGTCGAGGACGAGGACGGCACGGTGCTCGCCTCTGGCCAGTCTCTCGACGCGCTGCGCCACGAGCTGCGACCGCAACTGACGGCGCGCCTGGAGCGGGGCGCGCCCGCCCTTGCGCGCCACGGGATGCACAGCTTCGACATCCCCTCCCTGCCGCGCACGCTCATGCTCCCGGGCGGCCTGCCTGGCTTCCCGGCGCTTGTCGACGAGGGCGACGCAGTCGGAGTGCGCGTGTGTGCGACCGCCGGCGAACAGGGCCTGACAATGGCTCGCGCGACCCGGCGGCTGTTGCGTCTCAACGTGCCCTCGCCGCGTCATTGGGTGATCGGGCAGCTCGGAGCTCAGCTCACGCTCACCCTCGCACGCGCGCCCCACGGCACCCTGGATAGCGCAATCGAGGACGCGATAGACGCAGCGCTCCACGCGCTCATCGCCAGCGGCGGTGGACCGGCGTGGGACGCCGAGGCCTTCGTGGCCCTCCGCGAGCACGTCCGCGGGAGCCTCCGGCCCACGACGCTCGACGCGCTCGTCGCCCTCGGCGCCATCCTCGAGGC
>JBAQGP010000200.1:0-7721 GCA_049287845.1 Solirubrobacteraceae bacterium
TTCCAGGCCACGTCGAGGGCCTCGAACTCGAGCGGGGCGGCGGCCAGGGCGACGGCGGCGGCGCACAGCACGGCGGGATCAGACGCGGCGCCGAGCGCCGTCACGCTCGTCTCGTGCAGCGGGTGCAGCCGCACGTTGACCGAGAGGATGAGCCCCAGGGTGCCGAATGCCCCGCTGAACAGCTTGGCCAGGTCATAGCCGGCGACATTCTTGATGACCTTGCCGCCCGTCTGGGCGATCGTGCCATCGCTGAGCGCGACCGTCGCGCCGACGACCAGGTCACGCGGCGCGCCGTAACGGTGACGCAGCGGCCCTGAGTCCGCAGTCGCGATGACGCCGCCGATGGTTGGACCGGGTCCGGAGAGGTCAGCGGGGTCCGAGGGGTGGTCGGGGTCCGAGTTCACGCCGCCCGACCCCGGCACGCCGCTGAGCGGCGGGTCGAGCGCCAGCATCTGTCCGGCGGCGGCGAACGTGCGCTGGGCGAGCTCGAGCGGGACGCCCGCCTGCAGGGTGGCGGTGAGATCGCCCGCATCGTGCGCCACCACCTGGTCCAGCGCGGCGGTGTGCAGCTCGATGTCGGCGGCCACGTCGCTGCTGCCCCAGCCCAGCTTGGTCCCGGCGCCGACGATCCGCACGGTTCGCCCGTCCTCGGTGGCCGAGGCCAGCACCGCGGCGGCGTCTTCGAAGCTGTGCGGGGCTAGCGTGCTCGCGGTGGCCATCGGACGGGTCAGAAGCGCTCGGCCACGCCGGCCCGCTCCAGCGGGTGCACGCGGTAGGGGCCGGGAACCTCGCCGCACAGCCGCGGCGTGGGCATGACCTTGCCCGGGTTGGCCAGGCCATGGGGATCAAACGCACAGCGCAGCCGCTGGAACGCCTCCAGGTCGGGCTCTGAGAACATGGACGGCATGTACCCCTTCTTGTCAACGCCGACGCCGTGCTCACCTGTGATCGAGCCCCCCGCATCGACACAGGCCTTGATGATGAGGCCGGCCAGCTCCTCCGCGCGGGCCGCCTCGCCCTCGACGCCCGAGTCGTAGCAGACGAGAGGGTGCAGGTTGCCGTCGCCGGCGTGAAAGACGTTGGCGACGCGCAGGCTGTAGTCGGCGGCCAGCCCGTCGATCTGGCGAAGGACGTCGGACAGGCGGGTGCGGGGGATGACGCCGTCCTGCACGTAATAGGCGGGCGCGATCCGGCCCATCGCCGCGAACGCCGCCTTGCGCGTGCGCCAGATGAGGTCGCGCTCGGCGTCTGACTGGGCGATCCGTACGTCCAGGGTCCCCGCTTGCGCACACAGCTCCGTCAGCCGCTCCAGGCCGACCAGGCACTCCTCGCGGGGGCCGTCGAGCTCAATGATGAGGGCGGCGCCGGCGTCGAGCCGGTAGCCGGCGCCGGTCGATTGCTCGGCGGCCTCGATCGCCAGCCGGTCCATCATCTCGATGGCGCCGGGCACGATCCCGGCGTCGACGATGGCCGTGACGGCGTCCCCGGCGGCGCCGGTGTCGTTAAAGAAGGCCAGCATGGTGCTCACGCTCTCCGGGGCCGGGATGACCCGCAGCACGATCTTGGTGGCCACGCCCAGGGTGCCCTCGGAGCCGACGAAGGCGCCGAGCAGGTCGTAGCCGGGGGCGTCCCGGTCAAGCGTCACCATCGTCCCGTCTGAGAGCACCACCTCCAGCCCGATCACGTAGTTGGTGGTGAAGCCGTACTTGAAGCAGTGCGCGCCGCCGGAGTTCTCGGCCACGTTGCCGCCGATGGAGCAGACGATCTGGCTGGACGGGTCCGGCGGATAGAAATGGGTGGGGGAGACGGCGCGGGTCACACTGACGTTGGTGACGCCGGGCTCGACCACCACACGGCCGTTGTCGAGGTCAACCGAGAGGATGCGCCGCAGCCGGCTGAGGACGATGAGCACCCCCTCGGCGACGGGCAGGGCACCGCCCGAAAGGCCGGTGCCCGAACCTCGCGCGACCCAGGGGACCTCGGCCTCGAAACAGGCCCTCACCACCTGGCGCACCTGCTCGGCGCTGCCCGGCAGGACGGCGGCGATCGGGACCTCGCGGTAGTGCAGAAGGCCGTCAGAGCGGTAGGTCGCAAGCTCGTGCTGGTGAGTCAGCACGAACTCGCGGCCGCATATCTCCTGCAGACGGGGGATCACTGCGAGCGAGCCGGACGGCATCGCCCCTCAGTATCCCCGATCACCCAGCGTTGAGTACACGCTCACATACGGGAGGGGCCACCGACTACGTGATCTTGACCGTCCGGCTGACCACCGTGGACCCCGGCAAGCCGACGGGCAGGAACGGGTCGGCATGCGGATAGGTGTAGCGCAACCGCAGGTTGCCGCTGCTCGGGATGGCGACGTGGACATCGAAGTAGCCGGCCGAGGTGATCGTCTGCAGCGTCGTCCAGGCTCCGTGCCCGCCGGGCTGGAACTGGATCTGCACGGGCTGCGTCTGACCGGTGTCGGTCTGCATGAACGTGCTCGCCCGGGCCTCGCCCCACACCTCGGCCGACTGGCCGTCGCTGAGATTGGTCTTGGGCATGTAGACCGGCAGCTGGTAGGCGGGCAGGACCGCCTTGGGCTTGCCGTCAGAGAAGTACAGCCCGCTGGCAAAGCCGGCGTACGGTCCCGTTTTGGGCGGCGGGTCGAGCAGCAGGAACTGCATGTAGCTGGCGATCCGCGGGTTCTTCCAGCTGAGGTACTCGGCCCAGTTGATGTAGTACGCGGCGGTCGCGGGGCTCACGTAGTTGTGGTGGCTCGACTTCGGAACCGGCGGGTTGGTGATGTAGCCGTACTCGTCGTTGTAGATCGGGTAGTGCCTGCTGGACCCGTAGATCCGGTTGAGATGGTCGATCGTCGCCTCGGCCGCCGAGATGTCCGGGAAGTGGATGAAGTCGGGCTTGTCCCCGGCCTTGCTCACGGGCGACTGGTTCTGGGCATAAGGGTGAATGGACAAGCCGCTGACGTTGAAGAGGCCGGGGTTCTGGGTCCGGAACTTCCCGCGTGCCGCCGCTGTGGTGGGGCAGGAGACCGCCTTGGCCACACTTCCGCTCAGCGGCCTGAAGTGGTTGTCCACGCAGTAGAGCTGGCGGAGGAACAGCTGCGGACGCGTCTGCCCTGAGAGGCCGGGCAGTCCGCCGGTGGCCTTGGGATTGGCAGTGGGCTCGAACCCCTCGACGGCGAACTCGCCCATGAGGATCGTGTCGCGGCTGTGGCCGGTCTTCCTGAGCGCGTTGTAGCCCTGATTGGCGAGGTTGCGGTAGTACATCGGCGCGGTCAGGACGCTGGAGTCGTTGATCGCCTGGGGCCCCAGGTCCTCCCCGAAGTTCGGCTCGTTCCACAACGACCACATGCTGACCCGTGGCAGCGGCGTGGACTGGCCCTTGGGTTTGAAGGTGCCGCTGTAGCGCGTGCCCATGGCCTGCATGAACTGGCCGTAGTCGGCGGCGTTGGGCTTCCAGGCCCAGTGCGTGTTGAGCAGGTAGGCCTTGGGGGTGCCCGGCCCGTCGGCCCACGCCGGGGGGCCGCCGGCGACGGTGAAGTCCACCTTGATCCCGTCGGCGGCGGCGTCGCGGACGATCGCGTCCCAGATGGGCCAGTTGGCCGCCGGATAGGCATTGGGGTCGGTGGCGTTGAACTTCGGCTGCTTCGTGGCCGTGGGGTGCGGCGCGATCTGATACCAGAACACCACCACTCGAACGGAGTTGGCGCCGAGGGCGCGGAACCTGGCCAGGGCGGCTGCGGGGTCAGTCTGGAGCTGTCCGCCGTCCTGGAACATCTGAAGCTGGGTCTTGCTCGCGCTCGCCGCTCCGGGCAGCGCCAGGCAGGCCGCGGCGAGAAACGAGACGGTCAGTGTCGCGGCGGTGATGGCACGCGACTTCAGTCGCGTCACGGTACGTGAAGGTGTGGGCATGGTGAGTAGAACAGGTCGCGGCTTGCAGAAGTTGTGGGCGCCCTCCGAGCGGGGCTCGGATGGCTCCGCCACCTGAGCGGCGGCGTCCTACCCGACCGTCACGCCAACGATGCGGCTGTGGATGACCGGGCCGTGCGGATACGACCACGACAGCCTAACGGAGCCACTCCCCGGAAACGTCGTGCGTACGTCGAAGTAGCAATACGCCTTGGGCAACCGCACGCGGTCCACCGTGGCGAAGGACCCGGTGGCTCCGCGGCGGAACTGCACCTCGACGAACTGCGGGCGGTGCGTGGTGCGGGCCGCCGTGGTCTCCGGGCGAACGCACCCCCAGACCTCCAGAGGATGCCCCGCGGCGGTTCGGGTCACCGGGAGATAGAGCGGCATCGTGAAGGCGGCCAGCGTCGGCTTGGGGGCGCCCTGGGAGGTGAGCAGTCCGGTCGCAAAAGCGGTGTACGGACGGCCGTTGGCGAGCGGCGCCGGGTCGAGCAGCAGGTACTGGTCATATGAGGCGATCCGCGGATTGCGCCAGTGCAGATATTCCGACCAATTGAGATAGCCCGCGGCCACGGCGGGGCTGACGGTGCCCCCCTGGGTGTCCGGCGGGGCGGTCTGGTAGCCGAACTCGGTGTCGTAGATCTCAAAGTGCTTGCGTGACCCATACGTGCTCTGGAGCCGGTCGAGCGCGGTGATGAGCTCGGGAACCGATGCCAGCTCGGCGTAGTCGGGCTCGTTGGGAGTCGACACGTTGGGCGGCAAGCCCTGTGGATACATGTGATCCGAGAAGGCCGAGGCTTTGAAGAGCACCGGGTGGTCAGCCGCGAAGTGCGCGGAGGCGGGCGCGGTCGCGGGGCAGCCCCGGGCGGTGGCGGCCGAGCCGGTCAGCGGCCGGTAATCGGCGTCCACGCAATACAGCGCACGCAGGAAACGCAAGGGGGCCATCGCGTTGAAATTGCCGGGGGCGCCGGCGGCGTGGGAGCCCGCCGGCGCGGTCTCGCCGACAAGCGTCAGATCCTTGCCGTGGCCTGAGGCCTGCAGCCCGTTCCACGCGGCATCGGCGAGCTGGCGATACAGCAGCGCCGACTCCTCCACGGTGTTGTCGTCCACCGCCTGAGGCGCCAGCGAGACGCCGATGTTGGGCTCGTTCCAGATCGACCAGAACGCCACGCGGGGCAGGGGCTTTGACGCGCCCGCCGGGGTGTAGTGGCCGCTGTAGCGCGTTCCCACCGCGTGGACGAAGTCCTGGAAATCGTGCGCGTTGGGCTTCCAGTAGGTGTGGAGCGCGGGTTTCGGCGCCCCTTTGCCCGCTGCCCAGCGGGGCGGCGGCGGGCCCAGCACGACGTCGAGGCCCACGTGGTGGGACTCCACGGCCTTGATGATCGTGTCGTATTGCACCCAGTTCGCGGACGGGTAGGCCGCGGGGTTGGAGGCGTCAAACCCGGCGGGCTCTCGGGTGGCGGTGGGGTCTGGCGCGATCTCATTCCAGGTCAGGAAGACCCGCACGCGGGTGACGCCCAGCTTCTCGAGCGTCTGAAGCGTGCCGTTCGGGTCGTTCTTCAGCGCCGCCCCGGGGGTGAAGATCGTCTCCGGGCCGGCGCGATGGATCGACGGCGGCAGCACGGCCACCTTCGGGGCGCTCGAGCCTGAGCTGACGAGCACGATCACCACCGCGGCCGCGATGGCCACGAGCAGGATGCCCACGCCGGCGAGCAGGCGCGGCGATCGGCGCGGTCCAGTCTGGGGGGCGGGGCCTGGCAAGCCGTCGAGAATAACGAGGGAATCCGGCGGAGGATTCGGCAGAGGTTCCCGAATGAGCCGGTTCGCGACGCGGTGTACCCCGACGGGATGGCGGCCAATCCCGGGGGCGCCGGCCCGAGGGTCCACTAGAGTCGCGGCTGCTGTGAGTGTGGATCTGAGTTCCCCGCCGGGGGCGGTGGCCGCGCGTCGGCCTGCCCGGGAAGGGCGGGTTCGCCCCAGCGCGCAGTGGCTGGCGGTGATGGGATTGACGGTGCTCGCCGCGGTCCTGCGCTTCGCCACGCTCACCCACCAGAGCCTGTGGTTCGACGAGGCCCAGGCGGTCCACGAGATGCGGCTGTCGCTGGGGGCGATGCTGCACGCCTGGAGCGCCAATGAGCCCAACCCGCCGCTGTACTTCGTGGTGGGGTGGCTCTGGACCCACGTCTTCGGAGCAGGCGCGGCGGGATTGCGCTCGCTCTCCGCGGTCATCGGCACGGCGACCGTCCCGCTCGTCTACCTCGCCGCACGGGAGCTCGTGTCACGGCGGGCAAGCTTGTTCGCCGCGGCGCTGGTGACGTTGAGCCCGTTCATGATCTGGTACGCCCAGGAGGCGCGCGAGTACGCGCTGTTGGCGGCGCTCTCGGCGGCGTCGCTGCTGTTCTTCGCCCGCGTCTGGCGGGCGCCGGCGGGGCGCCGCGACCTGATCTGGTGGACGGTGTTCTCCGGCTTGGCCCTGCTCACTCAGTACTTCGCCCTCTTCCTGATCGGCGTCCAGGCGCTCCTGCTCCTGTACCGCAGGCGCGACGCCGGCATCGTGCTGGCGCTTGGCGCTCTGGCCGTCGTGGAAGGGGCCCTGATCCCGCACCTGGTGGCCCATCAGTCACACCCGGCGGGCTGGATCGACACCTTCCCGCTGTCCGTGCGGATTCGCCAGGTGCCCGTCGCCTTCGGCTTCAGCCCGCAGCATCAGAGCCATACCGCCCTGAGCTACGGCCTGCTGGCCGGCGCGGTGCTGGTCGGCGCCATGATCGTGCTGCTGCTGGTGGGGGCCGACGGGCCTGAGCTGCGGGGCGCGGGGCTGGCCGGCGGGTTGGCCGCCGTTGTCCTGCTGGTTCCGCTCGTCTTCGCCCTCGCCGGCCATGACTACTACGAGCCGCGGGCGCTCATCCCGGCGGTGATCCCGTTGGCGGTGGCCGTGGGCGCGGCCTGCGCGGTCCGGGATGCCCGCGTCGCCGGGGCGGCTCTTGCGGTACTTCTCGGCGCGCTCTTCGTTTATGCCGCCGTGAAGATCACCACCGATCACCGCTACCAGCGCGCCGACTGGAACGGCGTCGCCGCCGCACTCGGGCCCGCCCCGGGCACGCGCGCGATCGCCGCGTACGACGGCACCTTCGCCACAGCCCCACTGGCGGTGACCATGCCCGGCGTGGCGTGGACCGGCCCCGACCAGGTGCCGCAGGTCAGCCAGGCCCCGGTCACGGTGACCGAGGTGGATGTCGTCGGCGACGTGGGCCAGAGCGTTCGCGCTCATCTCCCGGGCGGGGTCCGGCTGCGGTCCTCGCGCCGGGTGGACAACTACCTGGTCTATCGCTTCGCGCTGCGGCGGCCGTGGCGCGCGGTCACCCCCCGGCAGATCGGGCAGAGCGCCGCGGAGTGGGTCGGCCCCGCTGTGAGCGCGCCGGCGGTCCTGATCCAGTCGGCCGCACGCTAAGGTCTGCGCCCGTGAGACGCTGGCTTCGTGTGGCGGCGCTGGCCGGCGCCGTGATGGCGGTGTGTGCGGCCGGCACCCCGGCTGCATGGGGAGCGAGCGCCGTGGGCAATCCGGTCCTCAGGGACTGCAACTCCCAGGGGGTCCTGACCCACAACTACACGCTGGCACAGCTGCGTCACGCGCTGGCCATCATGCCGGCCTCCTACAAGCAGTACGGCAACTGTCCGGACGTGATCCAGGCGGCGATCATCAAGGTGAGCGGCGGCGGGAAGATCGTGGCCGGCGGCGGGTCGGGCGGTTCGTTCCTACCGACGCCCGTGATCGTGATCATCGTCGTGTTGATCCTGCTGGCGCTGACC
>JBAQGP010000201.1:0-3783 GCA_049287845.1 Solirubrobacteraceae bacterium
GCTTAGAAGCCCGACCCAGAGCTCGGCTCGTGGCAAAGATGTGGCGATGTCAAGGATTGATGATCTCTGGCAGCCGGGCCAGCAACGCTTCGGGCGCGGTTTCCAGTACGCGGCTTCGGCACGGCAGGTTTGCGCTGGTAGGGCTGGGCCTCAGAAATGAATGTGCAGCGCGGCGACCGATCGATGCGTCGCGTACACCTCGACAATTACCGCGAACACGGAATGGTCAGGCACACTAGGACAACTGACAGGCATTCTTTGACTTGATAGCCTGCTGATGCAGAGTCCTATCCGTTTGCCATCATGAGGGGGTGCAACATGGGCTTTCTATCGAGTGTGTGGCACGCAATCAAGGGTGCGGTCAGGGTTGTCGGCCGGCTTATTGCGACTGTATGGGGTCTTTTCGTTGGCATATTCGACCTCCTGCTGGGCTTTCTTACCTGGCCACCGAAAAAGCTGCGTTACCAGGTTTTCATCTTGTCGGACGCGAAAGGCCCGCTCATCGACCCTGCAGCTGTCCAACCGTCGATTGACTTTTTCACAAAGACGTACAAAGACAGATTCAATGTCAAGGTGATGCCGTACGGGAAACCCGGTGTCCAAATTGTTGAAGGCCCCGCACCATCTGCAGCCTTGGACGTGAGCTGCGGAGGCGGTGCTATTTCCGGCGAATTCGGAGAAGCGGGCGATTTCTTCGCCCAGCACCTTGCTGGATGGAATGCAATTCCGATTTCTCTCGACTTTCCGGTCTCCATCTTCATCGTCCGAAGCATGACTGGTGCCGATGGATGCTCCATCGGTCCGCTCAGCGACTACGTGACGATGACCCCATCCGCGGTCGCGGAGCTCAATGTGATGGCGCACGAGACGGGCCATTCATGCAGTCTCTGGCATTCGGGGTCCCAGTCGAATTTGATGTGGAAGGATCCGAGCCGCGGCAACGATGCAAAGTGGTTTCAAAAGAATCTGCTGCGAAGTTCGCGCCACGTACAGTATTTCTAACGGTCCGATGCTCCAGCCATCGTCTAGCGTGAGCTGGCCGGCGTCCCGGTTGACGAGCCGAGGATGCTGAAGGAGTCCGAGCACATCGACCCGTAGCGCCCCTAGTAAGGCTGCAGTCGGACGCTCGCCCGAAACCGCGACTCACCGACCGGCCGACCGCGCAGTACATACGCACGACCCATCGATGTCGCGAGTCGAGTCGGGCTCCGGTTCCGGCGATCGGAGCGACCCGACTCCGGCTGCACGGGAGTCGACTCGCGGGGCCCGAGCGACCGGCGGGTGGCCGCTGTTGTCAGAAAGCGGCAGCGTCGCGAAGCTCGCGAAAGCCGTCGCGGGGTTGCTCGTGGTGCGGAGAGCAACTGTGCGAGCGCGGCGACGTGCGGCTCTCTGACGCGACGGTGCGTCTCGTGGGCAAACGTCGCCGGAGGCCGGGTTCACCCCGGCTGGCGCGCAACCGTGGCTTGTGCCACCATCGCGGTGGTTGACCAGCGGTGGTGGGGACGTGGTGGCTGTCTGGCGGGTCTGAGTGACTGGTGTGGGCCGGCCCCAGCAGGGTGAGGAAGAGCGCGGCGACGCCGACGGCGAGGAGTGCGTTGAGGGTGACACCGGCGGTCCGAAGGGCCCTCCGGAGTTTGCTGGGGCGTCCGGAGGGCCTGGGAGGGCGAAGCATGACCCGACCTCATGCGACCTGTCTCTGGTCGTCAGCCGCTGAGGGCGGCGGTGTGCTGGCTGCGAGTGCGGTACTGGGAGACGCCGTGTGCTCCGCCGAGGCCGAGCATCGAGAGCGCGATCCCGCCGGCGGCACCGATGGCCGCGTCGAGCCAGTCAAAGCCGCTGTTACCGGTGGTCGTCGGGGTGCTCGTAAGGGTGGTGGCGGAAATCAGCGACTTGTCTTGACGGCTGTAGGCGGTGGGCGTGGGCGTGGCTACGCTCGCCGGCTCCACGCGTACCGCCCTGGCCGAGGCCACGGGCGCGCCGGCGGCCGCGAGCGACAGGATGAGCAAAGCGGTCATGGTGATGCGGTGGGTGGTGGTCATGGGCCTCGTCCTCCTTGGTTGTCGATCGCGGGGTGCGAGCGACTCGGTGGGAACCATGAGTTGTGCTCGTCGAGAAGCGGTCGATGGCGGTCTACGGCTGGTAAACGCGTTGGTGAGGAGGCAGGCATTGTGGGATTTGGGGGCGGTGGTAGCGTTGACGGTGGGGCCTAGACGGTGATCGAGTTCCGAGTCCTCGGGTCGTTTGAGGTGGTCGACGGGGACCGCGTGCTGGCGTTGGGCAGCCCCAAGCAGCGGGCGTTGCTGGCGCTGCTGGTGGTCCATCGCGGTGCGCGGGTGTCGTCGGAGCGCCTGATCGATGAGCTCTGGGGGGAGCAGGCGCCGGCCAGCTCGATCAAGATGGTTCACGGCTACGTGTCGAACCTGCGCAAGGCGCTCGGTGACGGGCTGCTGATGACCCGTGGGCATGGGTACCTGCTGCAGACTGGGTCCGCCCAGTTCGACGTGGACCGCTTCGAGTTGCGGGCCGCCGAGGGGCGACACGCCTTGCTCGACGGTGATTTGCGAACCGCCGTCGCGCGGTTGCGAGGGGCGTTGGCGCTGTGGCGGGGTCCACCGCTTGCGGATTTTGCCTACGAGGCGTTCGCGCAAGCGGAGATCGCGCGGTTGGAGGAACGGCGGCTGGCGGTCCTCGAGGAGCGGATTGATGCCGAGCTTGCGCTCGATGATCCCGCGGCGCTGGTCGGCGAGCTCGCGGCCCTCGTTCGCGAGCACCCGCTGCGCGAGCGCGCCTGTGGTCAGCTGATGCTCGCGCTGTACCGCGCGGGGCGTCAGGGGGAGGCGTTAGAGGCCTACCAGCACGCGCGTGTGCGGCTCGCAGATGAGCTCGGGTTAGAACCCGGGCCTGCGCTGAAGAACCTGCAGATGGAAATCCTCGAGCAAGCCCCGACCCTGCAGGCGCGTTTGCGGCCGGGCCATGAGGCCGAGCGGCTCATGATCGCGAGCGCTCCGGCTGGGAACAGGAGTGCATTACCACGACCACCCACGCCGCTGATCGGGCGAGAGCAAGAGCTCGCCGCTGTCTGCGGATTGCTGGGAGGTCATGAGGCGCGGCTCGTGACACTCACAGGCCCGGGGGGTGTCGGCAAGACGCGCCTCGCGCTCGACGTGATCCGTACGCTCGAAGCATCGTTTGCGGACGGGGTGGGCTGGGTCGAGCTGGCCGGCGTGGCCCGTCCGGATGATGTGGGAATGACGATCGCGCGCGCGCTGACGGTCACGCCATTGCCCGGCGAGAGTCCGCGCGAGGCGCTCTGCCGCTACCTGGCCGGGAAGCGGCTGCTGCTCGCGGTTGACAACTTCGAACACGTCCTTGAGGCAGCCGAACTGTTGGCCGAGCTGCATGCCACGTGCCAAGAATTGGCGCTCCTGGTCACGAGCCGTGAGACCCTTGACCTCGCGGGTGAGCACCGCGTACTCGTTGCTCCCCTCGCGGTGCCCGCGCTTGAGACCGCCAGCGCCGAGGAGATCGAGTCGATCGCCGGGAGCGCCCTGTTCCTGGCCGCAGCCCGGCGCCGCGACATCGGCTTTGTGGTCAGCTCGACGGCTGCTCCTGCGATTGCGCAGATTTGCGCGCGACTCGACGGCCTGCCGCTGGCGCTCGAGCTCGCCGCTGCTCGGACGGGAGTCCTCGCCGTCGAGGAGTTGGCGGCACGGCTGGGGGAGGCAGTGACCGACCTCGGCGTCGGCCCGCGCGACGCCCCCGACCGCCACCGCACGCTGCAGG
>JBAQGP010000202.1:0-3223 GCA_049287845.1 Solirubrobacteraceae bacterium
TCACGGGCCCCCAGGTTCATCAAGAGGGTTCCCCCGCTGCCGACCGCATCCTCCAGCGCCTGCACGACACCAGCCGCGCCGCCGGCCACCGGTCCGATCGCCCGCAGCGAGGCATGAATCATCACAACGTCGCCCGCGCAGACACCGAGCGCACGTAGATCTGCGGTCAGCTTCGATGGGTACCAGGGCACGAAACGGACTATCTGCCTGAAGCTCGGTTGCTGCGCGAACTGACCCTCGTCGGCCACACTGCGTCCATGGAATACGTCGGCCGGGTTCCGGCCCCTCCGCTCGACAAGTTCATCGACGATATCTACTGCCTGACCGGGGCGCCGCGCCACCGCCGGATGAACGTCCCGCCGATGCCGTCAGCACACCTGTTCGTCAACTTGGGCGCACCCGTCCGCTTACAGGATTCCAGCCTGTCGACGCCGCCGGCGGTGCTCGTCGATGGGTGGTTCGTGGGTGTATGGACACGGCGTTTTCTCGTGGAGTACCCACCACGGGTGCGGCTCGTCGGGGTGCACTTCAAGCCTTGGGGCGTCTCGCCGTTCGTCGACATGCCCGCGACCGAGCTCCGGGACCGTTGGTTGCCTGTCGACGCGGTGTGGAAACGGTCGTTGGACCGGATTCGCAACCAGATCGGCGGCATCGCATCGGCCACCGACACACTGCGGGTATTGGAGGAGGAGCTGCGCTCGCGCCTGGCGGAGGCACCGTCGCGAGGCCTTGACCTCGTCCAGCGCACAGGCGAGCTCTTGGAGGCTTCCCACGGCTCGGTCTCGGTCCGCGCCCTGACCGATGCGGCCTGGGTGAGTGACAATCACTTGGCCACGCAGTTCAAGTCGCATATCGGGGTCACCCCGAAGCGGGTGGCGCGGATCTATCGCTTCGCGCGGCTCATCCTATCCATAGACGCTTTGCGTCCGGTCGACTGGTCGGAGCTCGCGCTAGCGGCGGGCTACTTCGATCAGGCCCACTTCAGCAGGGAGTTCAAGGAGTTCACCGGCCACACCCCGACGCAATACCTTGCCCTACGGCGCCGCTTCCCTGCTGAGCAGGGGTTTCCGCCGGACCGCGGTCCGATGCCCGCTGATTGATTTTTTGCAAGACAGCCGCCGTTGGCTGCGACAAGATCGGCCGAACCCGCAAACGCAACTCGAGGAGGGCCAGCTTGGGCACGGTAATCATGCACAACGTGGTTTCGGTGGACGGCTTCATCGCCGACGAGCACGACGATGTTGGGCCGCTCCACGACTGGTACTTCAATGGAGACACCCCGATCACCGAAGGTGGCGACGAGCAGTACGATCATTCGGGCGCCGGCGCTCGCTTTAAGGTCTCTCCGGCATCGGCGGAGTACGTCCGGGCGATGTGGGAGGCGATCGGCACGATCGTGATGGGGCGCACGCTGTTCGACCTGGTGAACGGCTGGGAGGGTCAGCCGCCCGCGGGTGACCACGTGGTTGTGGTGTCCCACCGACCTAAACCCGAGGGCTGGCACCCCGAGGCTTCGTACCATTTCGTCGGTGACGTGACGGCCGCGGTCGATGAGGCCCAGAGACTCGCCGGGAGCCGAACCATCGCTGTGAACGCTGGCGAGGTGGGCAGCCAGATCCTCGCGGCCGGCCTCGTGGACGAGGTCGCAATGGACGTGGTGCCGGTGGTGTTCGGGTCGGGCAAACGCTATTTCGGCAGCATCGATGGGCAGCAGCTACTGGAGGATCCCCACGTGGTTATCCGGGGCGACGGGGTGCTGCACCTGAGGTTCAAGGTCCACCGCCAGACCCGCGAGAGCAACGGGCGATGATCGCCGGAGGGGCCATGACTGACCTCAGCGACATGGCGAGGAAGATCATTGAGTCCAACCGCCACATGGTGCTCGGCACCGCCGATGAGGCCGAAGCGCCGTCGGTCGCGCCGGTGTGGGACGCGCCAGTCGGATTAAGCCGGTTCATCTGCGTGTCGCCAATCTGAGCCGGCGCCTGACCCGGGCTGTTGTTCGTGGAGCATCGGGCATGTGAGACCGGGACCGGGATCGGCCGCAGCCTGCAGTCCGGCGGCAGCTCCACCCCCGCTGACCGTCGCCAAAGCGAATTTCCGCCGCACAGCTTTGAGTCGGCGGGCTTTAGACGATGGCGTCATTGGCCGATATCAAGCGTGTACGCCGCCCCCGCAGAGGTGGTCGGACGCCCGAGGGAGCCATTCGTGAATGCCTTGCCGCTTGCCTGTTTTCAGATGCTGTCCTCGCGGCAGGAGGTCGAGCAGATCTGCATGCGCAACCTGCTGGCCAGCTCCGAGGAACGCATCTTCTTCAAGGACCGTGATAGCCGGTTTCTGTTCGTCAGTGCTGGCTGGCTGTGCGCTTATCAGAAGGGGCGCCCACTGCAGGACGTGATCGGTAAGACAGACTTCGACATCTTCAGCAAGGCGCACGCCGCAGCGGCATTTGAGGACGAGCAGCGGATCATTCGGACGGGAGAGCCCATGGTCGGGAAGCTGCAACGCGAAACGTTCCACGACCGCCCAGATGCGTGGAGTTCGACCACCAAGCAGCCATTGTTCGATGAGTCCGGGGAGATCATCGGCACGTTTGGTCTCTCGCGTGACATCACCGCGCAGGTCGATGCCCAGGCGGCGCTGACCTATCAGGCACATCACGACTCCGTCACCGGACTGGCGAACCGGCCCGCGCTGATGGAACGCGTTCGGCACTCGCTTGCCGGCGGCGAGGGACGGGCTGACCGGTTCGCGTTGCTCTTCATCGACCTAGACGACTTCAAGAGCATCAATGACACGCTTGGGCACGAGGTGGGCGATCGGGTCCTGCGCGATGTCGGCCGTAGCTTGACCCGGGTCTCGCGCCGGGTGGATACGGTCGCCCGTCTCGGTGGAGACGAATTCGTGCTGCTGTGCACGGGGCTGCGCGACGGCGATGATCTTGAGTTGATCTGCGATCGGGTCATGCGCGCTGTCTGCACACCGCGGCATGACGGGCCGCACGACCTGACCGTCACCTGCAGCGTCGGTGCGGTCGTCACCGCGGACTCTTCGGCTGGTCCTGAGGAGCTTCTGCAGCAGGCTGACATCGCGATGTACGCAGCCAAGCGCAGTGGCGGCAACCGCTTCGAGGTGTACACGCCGGACCTTCGGAGCGTTATCAGTTCCGGTCGGGGTTTGGCTGCGGAACTGCGGCGTGCGATCGACGACTCGGCGCTATTCG
>JBAQGP010000203.1:0-2799 GCA_049287845.1 Solirubrobacteraceae bacterium
GTCGAAGTCCGACAGGGGCCCGCTGTCCTTGATCGCCACCAGCCACGCCTCGGGCACCCGTCCGTGCGGCGGGCTGCCCGATCCGCCGTCGGCGGCGATCGGCAGTGCGAGGGCGCGCGCTCCATCATCGACCTCGGGCATGAACGCCCGGCCCTCGCGGCGGCGACCCCGCTCGCGCAGCTCGGAACGGACCGTCTCGATCGTCGCCGGCTCGAGCGTGCGACGGAAGGCGTGCGAGGCGAGCAGCTCACCTCGGGGGTCGAACACGAGCACCGCGGCGCCGATCAGGGTCGCCAGCGTCCCGGCCAGAGCATCGAGCCCGCGCTCGGAGAGCACGACGCGCTCGAGCCGCTCGTGCGCGGCCAGCGCGCGGCGCAGGACGGCGTACTGCTCGTTGACCAGCTGGGTGAAGGCGGCCTCGGTGACCGCGATGAACGGGACCTCGTAGGGCACCGCGAACACGGGAAACTCCCGCTCGGCCGCGGCCTGGACGAGTGCGGGTGGAACCTCGTCATGGCCGAAGCCGACCCCGAAGCCTAGCGCGGCCAGCTGATGCTCGGCCAGCCGCCCCACGAACTCCCGCTGCTGCTCGGGCGTCTTGAGTGCCATCCCGGTGGTCAGGAGGACCTCCCCGCCCGACAGCCAGGGCGTGGGGTCCAGGAGCTCTGAGATGTGCACCCAGCGGACAGGGGCGTCGATCGCCTCCTCGCCTGACACCAGGCGGACGTCGAGCCCGCGCAGGAGTTCGCGAACCGTCAGCATCTGATCGGGGGCCGGCCGGGCTCCGGGCGAGACGCCTAGGCGCCCGGTCGCGCCGGCGCCGCCGGCGTGCCGCCCGAGATCCTGCGCATCCGCTCGCCCGCCTCGGTCAGCACCGGCCGCAGGATCGACTCGATCTCGTCGAACTGGCTCTGCCCGGCGATGAGCGGCGGCGAGAGCTGGATGACCGGATCGCCGCGGTCGTCGGCGCGGCAGATGAGTCCCCGCTCGTAGAGCTCTCCCGACAGGAAGCCGCGCAGCAGCGTCTCTGACTCCTCGTCGGTCCACTGGGCGTCTGAGTCCTGGTCCTTGACGAGCTCGATGGCATGGAAGTAGCCGGTGCCGCGCACGTCGCCCACGATGGGGATGTCGCGCAGTGAGTCCAGCATCTCCCGGAAGGCGCCCTGGTTGTTGCGGACGTTCTCGATGATGCCCTCGTTCTCCATCACGTCGAGGTTGGCCAGCGCGATCGCCGCGCACACCGGGTGCCCGGCGAACGTGAACCCGTGGGTGAAGCTGTTGTGGCCCTCCATAAACGGTTCGGCCACCCGATCAGAGGCGATCACCGCGCCCATCGGCGCGTAGGCGCTGGTCAGGCCCTTGGCCGTGGTGATGATGTCGGGCTCGTAGTCGTAGCGCTGGGCGCCGAACCACTCGCCGAGGCGGCCCCACGCGCAGATGACCTCGTCGGAGATGAGCAGGACGTTGTACTTGTTGCAGATCTCGCGGACCCGCTGCCAGTAGCCCTCGGGCGGGACGAAGCAGCCCCCGGCATTCTGGACGGGCTCCATGATCACGGCCGCGACGGTCTCGGGGCCCTCGAACTCGATCTTCTCGGCCACCGCGTCGGCGAGCTCCGTCTCGCTGTAGCCATGGGGCATGCGGAAGGTATTGGTGTTGGGGACGTGCACGCCGCCCGGAGTGAGCGGCTCAAAGGGCGTGCGCAGACTGGTGATCCCGGTGGCGCTCAGGGCGCCAAGGCTCGTGCCGTGGTAGGCGATGTCGCGAGCGATGAACTTGGTCTTGAGCGGGTTGCCGGTGACCTTGTGGTATTGCCGGCTGAGCTTGAGCGCGGACTCGACGGCCTCGGAGCCGCCGCTGGTGAAGAAGACGCGGTTCAGGTCGCCGGGCGCGAGCTCGGCGATACGCGCCGCCAGTTCGATGGCGCGCGGGTGCGCGAATGTCCAGTTGGTGTAGAAGCCCAGCTCCTTGGCCTGGTCGGCCCCGGCCTGGACGACGTCGGCGCGGCCGTGGCCGATGTTGACGCAGAACAGCGCCGACAGGCCGTCGAGATAGCGCTTGCCGTGCTCGTCGTAGACGTAGCAGCCCTCGCCGCGGACGATGATCGGGATCTCGTGGTCCTGGTAGGCCGACATCCGCGTGAAGTGCATCCACAGGTGACGGCGGGCGAGTTCCTGAAGCGTCCCGCGCTCGGTGCCGGTGGCCTCCTGGGTACTTGCCATAGATCTCCTCCGAAATGGGCTTGGCCGTTTCGTACAAGGTAGTGGGCGGCCGCCCTCCGATCAATTGGCCGTTTCGGCGTCAGCGCACTCGCACGATTGGCCGCACCGGCGCGCCGCCGCCTAGGTCGCCGCAGGCTCGTCGCCTGTGGCGACCGGCCGGGCGGGATCGCTGACCCACTCGCTCCAGGAGCCCGGATAGAGCGCAGCCCCGCGGATGCCGGCCAGCTCCAGCGCCAGGACGGTGTGCGCCGCCGTGATCCCCGAGCCGCAATAGGCGCCGACCTCGGCCCCTTCGGTGAGGCCTCGCAATGCCTCGGCCAGCTCCTCCTGGGGGATGAATCGGCCGTTCTCATCCAGGTTGCGGGCCATCGGCCAGTTCCGGGCGCCGGGAATATGGCCCGCCACCGGATCCATGGGCTCGCTCTCCCCCCGATAGCGCTCGGGGGCACGGGCATCGATGAGGAAGCCGTCGCTCGCCAGGGCGCCCGCCTTCGCCGCGTCGAGGACCGGCATGCCGCCGGGCCGGGCCGTGAAGTCACCGGGGTGCGACGGCGTCTCGTCGCCTTCGGCCAGCGGG
>JBAQGP010000204.1:0-2512 GCA_049287845.1 Solirubrobacteraceae bacterium
CGGTCGCTCCCCGCGGGCGCCCGCACCTGCGCCGCCGCCAGGTCGAGGGCCTCTACGAGCACAAGCTCTCGAGCTGGCTGGCCGAGCTGGACCGGACGCTCGAGCCCTACCGCTCAGCCCGGGTGGACGCCGCGGGTGGCGGAGCGGCCGGAGCGGGCTCGGCGAGCGCCTCGTCGGGCGCGCTGCGCTGAGCTCCGAACACGTTCTTGAGCGACAGCAGCGGGCGCTCCAGCAGGTAGTAGCTGGCCGCCGCGATGGCCGCGGTCATCGCCAGGGTCCCCGCCGACCACCACACCCATGGGTGGATGATCGAGTGCGTGCCGAAATTCCAGCGCTGCAGCTGGGCCAGCGCGGTCGTCTGCCACAGGTAGAGCCCGTAGGAGATGAGCCCCAGCCAGGCCAGCACCCGCAGCGACAGCACGCGGCGCGGCAGCCCTCGCGTCTGCTCGCCGATGACCGCGGGGAGCAGGAGGCCGAACGCCACCGCGGCGTAGAGCCACTCGCGGCCCAGGTACTGCCACCGGCCCATCGGGGCGAAGAAGCGCGGGCTGATCCCGATGCGCTTGCTGACGACGTAGAAGGCCACCGCGGCGAATACCCACGAGAGCACGGGCGCGCGGTCAAAGCGCCGTACCCACCGCGGGGTGCTCCCGGACTGCTCGATCCAGGCGCTGGCCACCGCCAAACCCATGCCCAGCGCGAACTGGTCCAGGAACGAGGGCAGTGCGTCGAGCGCCGGGGTGATCACCACCTGGTGGGGGCTCTGGCCGCCGAGCACGACCGCCTTCCACGCCTCGGAGACGATCACCAGCACGACCAGGCCGATGACCTCCGAGCGCAGCACGGACCGCGGGTCAGGGCCCCCTCGGTCGGCCCGGCCCGCTCGCGCGGGGCGCCCGGCGACGCGCGTCATCGCCCACGCGTACAGCGGCAGGAACGCGTAGAAGGTGATCTCGATCGTCAGCGTCCAGGCCTGCACGAGCCCGCCCGACAGGGTCTGACCCCGATAGGTCTGCAGCAGCAGGTAGTAGGTGGGAAACCCACTGGCGCTGAACACGCCCAGCTCGTAGGCCGAGGTCCCCACCCACAGCGCGGTGACCGTGAGGGCCAGCCAGTAGGCGGGAGCGATCCGCAGGAAGCGCCGCCACGCGTAGGGACCGGCGACGGGCGTCCGCCGGCCGCGAAAGCGGGCGGCCACGAACGGGCGGTAGAGCAGCAGGCCGGAGATGAGGAAGAAGATCGCCACGCCCACGTCCAGGCGCTGGGCGTACGGGCTGAGCGCGCTGTGCGGGTTGCCCGACACTCCCGCGGCGACCGCAGTGTGGGTGAGCAGCACGGAGAGCGCCGCGATCGCCCGCAGCGAATCAACCAGCGGGAAGCGATTGGCGCGGGCGTTCACAACCGCGCATTGTGGCCCCTGCGAACCCTATGCTGCCCCCGTGAGACCGAGCACGTTCGCCGGTCGCCTGACCGCCGTCGCCGCTCTCGGGCTGGTCCTGCGCGCCGCCTACCTGTACGGCCCCGCCCGCCATGTGGTCGGCATCGGCGACTGGTGGTTCTACCACTGGCAGCCGGGCCTGATCGTCAACGGTCATGGCTTCACCGATCCGTGGCAGCTGCTGGCCACCCACCGCTACCGGCCCTCGGCGGCGCACCCGCCCCTGTACTCCATCCTGCTCTCGGGGCTCTACCTCCTGGGCGGCCACGGCACACTCATCCAGCGCTCGCTGGGGCTGGCCCTCGGCACCATCACGCTCGTGCTCGTGGGGCTGCTCGGCCGCCGCGTCGGCGGCGAGCGGCTCGGCGTGCTCGCCGCGCTGCTCTACGCCGTCTACCCGGTGATGATCGCGGTGGACGGCGACCTCATGAGCGAGGTCCTCTACGGCCCGCTCATCGCCGGGATGCTGCTGGGCGCCTTCGCTCTGCATGACCGGCCCACCGTTCGGCGGGCGATCGTGCTGGGCGCGGTCATCGGGCTGGCCGCGCTGACCCGCACCGAGGCGTTGCTGTTCGTGCCCTTCCTGCTCCTTCCCGTTGTCTGGAGAGCCGGCGGTCGACGCGCCGTGCTGGCGGGTGCCGGCATGCTCGCCTGCGTCGTCGTCATCGCCCCCTGGCTGATCCGCAACGAGGTGGCCTTCGGCCGCTTCGTGCTCATCTCCACCAACAACCAGACGGTGGTCGCCGGCGCGAACTGCCCGCAGACCTACCGCGGGGTCAACATGGGCGGCTGGGACATCACCTGCATCGCCCCGCGCACCCAGGGCGACGAGGCCGCCCAGGCGGCCATCTGGCAGCACGACGGCCTGAGCTACGCCGCCCACCACCTCGGCCGGCTGCCGGCGGTCATCCTGCTGCGCGAACTACGCGTCTGGGACCTGTGGCAGCCGCGGCGTCAGGCGCGCACGTTCGCCGAGGGCCAGCAGATCGGCGTTGCGCAGGCCGGCGTGGCGGCGTTCTGGCTGTTCGCCCTCGTCGGCATCGCCGGTGTGCTGGCGCTGCGCCGCCGCTCCCC
>JBAQGP010000205.1:0-4096 GCA_049287845.1 Solirubrobacteraceae bacterium
GCGATGGGCTGAGCGGCGTGGGAACCGGTGCCGGCCCGGTCAACATCCTCGGCGTGACATAATCGCGCGGTGCGCTTTCTGAGGATGAAGCCGGGTCACGGCGAGGTGCTGATCGCGGAGGGCGACGTCGAGCTGGCGGAGGATGAGCAGCGTCTCGTCGAGGAGTTTCGCCGCCAGCTGGACGACGGACTGTGGGCCGCGGTGCCCACGCTGGACACCGCCGGACGGCGCCAGGCGCACATGGTCAAGACGTTTGACGACGTCCCCCGCGATGCGGACCGCGTGATCTTCTTCCCGCGCGCGGCCGGCGGCCGGTAGGCCGCGCCGGGCAGGGGGCCTGAGATGCTGCTGGCGCTGGCTGCCACCGCGCTCGTCGCCGTCGCCCTCCTGTCTGAGGAACTGCTCCCGCGCATCGAGGAGATGTGGTCGCGCCATCGGGCCCGTCGCCAGGCGGCGCCGGTGATGCCCTATGACCCCGGTCGCGAGCGCCGGGCCGAGGCCCGCGCCCGCTCGCTGCTGCGCTCGTGCGTCAACGAGGAGGAGTGGGCGATGTACCGGGACCTGGGCTTCGTCCGGGTGTGGGGCACCCAGTCAGACGGTCCGGTCGATTCCGACAGCACCGGCGGCGCTGCCTACGCCTACCTCATCTACCCGCACCGGGCGATCGTGGCCTACCTGGCCCAGACCCACCGCCTGCTCAACGAGTACTGCGTCGCCTTCCCGGATGAGACGCGGCCGTATGGAAGCGCGCGCCTGCCCGACTCAGACGACGTCCTGGCCAAGTGGATGGCGCTCACCGGCGATGAGCAGCGCCTCATCTCCACCGCCAACATGCATCTGCCCGGCCGCCAGCTGGACCCGGCCAAGGTCAAGCGCGACCTCTGGCGCCTGTCGCAGTGGGAGCGTGCCCGGATGCGTGACGCCGCGCAGCGCAGCCCCACCGAGACCCCGCTCGACACGTCCAACTGACGCCGGCGGGTGGGCCGCGGCGGACGCCACCGATGCTCCGCGGGCCGGGGGCGCTGAATCGATATCGTGCCGCCCCCATGAGCACTGCCACAGCACACGACCTCAAGCACCGCAGCCGGGCCCTCACCGAGGGCCCCCAGCGCGCCGCCGCCCGCGCCTACCTGAAGGGCATCGGCTACGACGACGACGCCCTGGCCAAGCCGCTCGTCGCCGTCGCCAACACCTGGATCGAGACGATGCCCTGCAACTTCCACCTGCGCGCCCTGGCGGCGAAGGTCAAGCAGGGGATCAAGGCGGCCGGCGGCACTCCGATGGAGCTCAACACCATCGCCATCTCGGACGGGATCACCATGGGCACCGCCGGCATGCGCGCGTCACTGGTCAGCCGCGAGCTGATCGCCGACAGCATCGAGCTCGTCGTCGACGCCCACCTGTTCGACGCGGTCATCGCCATCAGCGGCTGCGACAAGACGATCCCCGCCACCGTCATGGCCCTCTGCCGGCTCGACATCCCCAGCCTGATGCTCTACGGCGGTTCCATCCTCCCCGGCGATCTGCACGGCGAGCGGGTGACGATCCAGGAGGTGTTCGAGGCGGTCGGCGCCCATGCCGCCGGCAAGATCACCGACGAGCAGCTCACCGAGATCGAGGACGTCGCCTCCCCGGGCGCCGGCGCGTGCGGCGGCCAGTTCACCGCCAACACGATGGCGATGGCGTTCGAGGTCATGGGGATCTCGCCGGCCGGCTTCAGCATGGTCCCTGCGGTCAGCCCCGACAAGCAGACCGTGGCCGAGCGCGCCGGCGCGCTGGTCATGGACATCCTCAATCGCGACCTGCGCCCCAAGGACATCAGCACCCGCGCGAGCCTCGAGAACGCCCTCGCCGCCATCGCCGCCAGCGGTGGCTCCACCAACGGTGTCCTGCACCTCCTGGCCATCGCCAAGGAGATGGGGATTGCGCTGGACATCGATGACTTCGACACGATCAGCGAGCGCACCCCGCTCATCTGTGATCTCAAGCCCGGCGGCCAGTACGTCGCCCCCGACCTCTACGAGGCGGGCGGCGTCCCGCTGCTCACGCAGCGCCTCAAAGACGCCGGCCTGCTCCACGAGGACGCCATGACCGTCACCGGCCAGACGATCGGCGAGGTCGCCGACGGTGCGACCGAGGCCCCGGGCCAGAAGGTGGTGCGACCGCTCGATGACCCGATCAAGGCCACCGGCGGCCTGGCCATCCTGCACGGCAACCTCGCCCCCGACGGCTGCGTGGTCAAGCTCGCCGGCTACGAACGGCGCAAGCAGACTGGCCCCGCTCGCGTGTTCGAGCGAGAGGAGGACGCGATGGCCGCCGTCACCTCGCGCGCCATCAAGCCCGGCGACATCATCGTCATCCGCAACGAGGGTCCCGCGGGCGGCCCGGGCATGCGCGAGATGCTGGCCGTGACCGCCGCTTTGGTCGGCGAGGGCCTGGGGGAGGAGGTGGCCCTCCTCACCGACGGGCGCTTCTCGGGCGCCACCCGCGGGTTGATGGCCGGCCACGTGGCCCCCGAGTCCGTGAAGGGCGGCCCCATCGGCCTCGTCCAGGACGGTGATCAGATCACCCTGGACGTCGAGGCCCGCAGGCTGGACGTCGCCCTCTCCGACGAGGAGCTGGCCAGGCGCGCCGAAGCCTACGTCCCCTACGAGCGTCCGTTTCCCGGGGTGGCTCTGAGCAAGTACGCCCGGCTCGTCTCCAGCGCCGCCCACGGCGCCGTGACGTTCTGAGGTAGTTTCGGCGCCGGAACCTGCGCGCAAGCCGCCAACCCGGACGCGAAAGTGAAACCGGGCTTGCAGAATCGGCACGGTTGCAGCCGGTTGCTTGATCGCGCACCCTTGGTCGTTACCATGCGATGAAGTGGCGATCGTCTCGTATTTGCGGGCCCCGGGGTCTCAGAGGGGGTTGAGGAAGGCCCGGCCAGGAGTGAGCGCGTCCCCGCGCGGCCGCCGGCCCCTGCGCTACGTCCTGGCTGGCTTCATGTTCGTGGCGGTCGCGGCACTCGTCGTCGCCGGCGTGGCATTGACCTCCGCCAAGGCGAGCCTCAGCGCCGACTCGGTCGCGCTGGCCAAGATCGGCATGCCGCTGGGCGGCGGCAGCATCCAGAGCGTGACCGTCGTGACCGGCCCCCACAGCCAGGCCGTTCCCGTGGCGGTCCGCAACGACCCGGTCATCGTGCCCACCAGGCTCGTGGCAGCCGGAACCCGTCTGCAGATCCAGGTGGTGATCAAGCGCCCGGGCTGGATCTCCTGGCTGGCCGGCAAGACCCAGCGGCTCAGCCTCACCGTCATGACGCCCACGGCCAGCCTCCGGTCTCACTACGTCACCGTCCGCAACGGCGCCGCTCTGACGCTCCACTTCAAGGCGCCGATCAGCGCCTACACCTACGGCACCTCACCTGCGCACATGCACCGCACGGTGCTACCCGGGCCCACCAGCGTGTTGACGCTGCCCCACACCGGCAGCGCCGGGACCGTGTACCTTGCGGGCGCGCCGCGCAGCTGGGAGACCTCGCACACCGCCGCGGTCAGCTACTTCCCCGCGGGCAAGCACGCCACCGCAGTGGCCAACCCGAAGCCCGGCGCCACCATCACCCCGGCCACGCCGATCACGCTCACCTTCTCGAGCCCCGTGAGCAAGGCGCTGGGCAGGCACATGCCGCCGCTCACGCCCAGCACCCCGGGCAGCTGGCACCAGGTCAACAGCCACACGATCAAGTTTGAGCCCACCGGCTATGGCTACGGCCTGGACGCCAAGGTCCAGGTTGCGCTGCCCAACGACGTCCGGCTCCTCGGGGGCCAGAACAGCTCGGCCTCCAACACCGGCACGTGGACCGTCCCCAACGGATCGATCGTGCGCCTCCAGCAGCTGCTGGCGATCAGCGGCTACCTGCCGCTGACGTTCCACTACGCCGGCGGCAAGGGCCCCGGCCTGACGGCCGCCGCGCAGGAGACCGCGGCCGTCGATCCCCCGAAGGGCAGCTTCTCATGGCGGTACCCGAACACTCCGGAGCAGCTCAAAGGCATGTGGCAGGTCGGCGCGTCGGGGACGATGATGGAAGGCGCGATCATGGCCTTTGAGAACGACAACGGCA
>JBAQGP010000206.1:0-2497 GCA_049287845.1 Solirubrobacteraceae bacterium
CCGCTGACGGTGTGCGAGCACTTTGACCCGTGGTTCACCGGAGCGTGCGCGATTTAGGACACGGCTCCCGCCCACCCTCACAACGCCCGCATCCGGTTGTGCGGGCGTTGTGCTCCACCTCGACCAGGCCGAGCGCGTCGGGCGGCGGTGGCTCGGGCGAGAGTGGGCTCAGGCGGGAGGCGGGGTCCTCCCGGTGTGCTTGACCGTCACCGTGCCCGTGCTCTCGGGATGGAGGCTGCCCGGGGCGTAGTCGTAGATGGCGTGCGTCTTGAAGTTCATGACGAACACGTCGAGCAGGGCGTGGGTCTTGGTGTCCAGCCAGGCGACGTACAGCTCGTGGTTGCCGATCGGCATGGCCACGTAGTCCTCGACCGGGAAGGTGGCGCCGACGTTCGGGCCCGCGATGGGGACGCCATGCACGGTGCTCGCCTTGTAGGTCTGCTCAAACGTGTTGCCCGTGTTGCGTCCGCGCGTGTACTTGGCGTCGAGCACGTAGCCCTTCATGCTGAAGCGCGGGACGCTCGGGACCGCGGCGGCGCGCGCGGGATGAGCCGCGGCGCTGCCCTGGGCAACCGCCGCGCACGCCACGCTGGTGAGTAGAGCGACTCCCGCCGCCCGGACTCGGCCTGTGAACTGCATGAACCCCTCCTCTGGTGGTTGACCGCGCAACGGTACTCCGCGGTCGCCGCCGCGCCGGGAGCGGTGCGCTACGGCGCAAGAAGCGCTTCGCTGCCAGGCAAGTGGCGGGCCCGCTCGCCCGACTCTGCCATCGCGGCCGAGGCATATATTCCGCCCCCCGCCCCTGAAACGGAGGACACATTGAGCACTGCAGCCAAGCCCCGCCTGGCCGACAAGGTGGCGCTCATCACCGGAGGCGCCGGGAGCATCGGGCTCGCAACGGCCCGTGCGTTCGTGGCCGAGGGAGCGCGGGTGTTGATCGCCGATCTCGACCAGGCCGCGCTGGAGCAGGCGGCCGCAGAGCTGGGCGACGAGGTGGCGGCGTGGTCGGTGACCGACGTCACCGACCCGACGCAGGTCCAGGACGCGGTCGACCAGGCGGTCGATCGGTTCGGGCGCCTGCACTGCGCCTTTGCCAACGCGGGCGTGTTCGGGGTGGTGGCGCCGGTCGCGCAGTACCCCGTGGAGGTGTTCAATCGCGTCATGTCGGTCAACGTCACCGGGAGCTTCCTGGTGGCCCAATCGGCGCTTCGGGTGATGGAGCCCGGGGGCAGCCTGATCATCAACTCCAGCGTCGTGGGCCTGACCTCCGATCAGGGCATCGCCGCCTACGCGACGTCCAAGCACGCCCTCGTCGGCCTGATGCGGACCGCGGCCAAGGAGATGGCCTCCAAGGGGATCCGGGTCAACTCGATCCATCCCGGGCCCACCGACAACACCTTCCAGCACACGATCGAGGTCGAGGCGATCGGCGCCTCCGAGGAGGAGTCCGCGAAGGTGTTCGAGCAGATGATCCCGCTGGCACGCCACGCCGAGCCCGAGGAGATCGCCCAGGCCGTGGTGTTCCTGGCCAGCGACGAAAGCCGCTTCATGACCGGCCACACGCTCACCGTCGACGGCGGCCTGAGCATCTGACCCTGGCCGGGCGCGTTCGCTACGGTGTGAGTTGATCATGAGCGGGCCCCAAGGACCCTTCGATCCGCAGGTCGCGTCAGAGCATCCGATCGACCCGCACCTGCGCGTCGGTCACGTCCACCTGCGAACGGCAGACATCGACCGGGTGCGCGCCTTCTACGTCGGGATCCTGGGCTTCGATGTCGTCTTCGAGGCCCGCGACGTGCCCGGCTGGGGCACCACCGGTGACGTCCTGTTTCTCTCCGCGGGGGGCTACCACCATCACCTGGGCTTCAATACGTGGAAGTCCGCGGGCGGTTCGCCACAGCCCGATGGCGTGGCCGGGCTGCACCACGTCGCGCTCAACTTCTCCACCCGGGCGCGGCTCGCCGAGGCGGTGCGGCGTCTCGTGGATGCGGGCGTCCCGCTGCGCCAGCTCTCAGACCACGGCACCCACCTCGCCGTGTATCTCTCGGACCCGGACAGCAACGACCTGGAGCTGGCCTGGGATCGGCCGTTCGATGAGTGGCCGCGCCACGAAGCCGGCGCGGCCCCGGCGATCGACGCGTCGCTCGACTTGGACGAGCTGCTCGCCGCCGCCCCCGCCACGTCCTGAACGCACCCAGATCGGCTGACTTGATCAGATCCTCGCCGAGGCGCGAGGATCCGTCGTACGTGTGTCCATCATCCGGTGGCCAGACGGGTGCATCGTCGCCGCGCGTCGAGAACGGGGTTACAGAAAGCCGACAATGGTCGTCCTCCGGGTGGACCGCGCCGGCGCACACACCACGGAGGGTCAGTGCCGATGTCGCAGGGTCCGCAACTTACCGTGACGGAGGAGTCTCCGCCCACGCCCCTTCGGGCGGCGCGGTGGCGTGGCTCTGCGCGCCGGCGCGACCGTCGCCGCGATGCGGCGCCCCCGCGG
>JBAQGP010000207.1:0-2729 GCA_049287845.1 Solirubrobacteraceae bacterium
CCCGATCAGCCTTTGGCCGGTCAGGAGCCGACGAGGCGGCGGGGTGTTGCCGCCCCGTCGGCTGACTCGTGTCGGCGGGGTCTACCAGGTTTGGTCCCCCCGCCTCGCCGGCGGTCGAGCCGCGGGATCTGGCTCGCTGACTGCCGCCGCCTCACCCTGATCATCAGGGTTTTGGTGCGTGTGTTCGTTCGGGTTGAGCTCGACGAGCGCCACGCGGGCGATGCGCGTGCTCTCCGGAGAGCCGTGGCGCTCGGCGCGTCCGAGGGCGCGGAGCGCCCCGATACGGTCGCCTTCCTGCTTGAGGAGCAGGCCGAGGTCGCACGCGGCGTCCGGATCGCCGCGCTGATCGGCTCGCCGATATGCAGCCTTGGCGCCCGAGAGATCGCCTTCTCGCTCGAGCAGCACACCGAGGCTGTACGCACCCAGCGAGTCCCCGCGTTCATCGGCCCGGCGGTAGGCGTCCATGGCGCCGCTCAGATCACCCTGCTGCTCGAGCAGGGCGCCGAGGTTGTAGGCCCCAACGGCGTGTCCGCGTTCGTCGGCTCGCCGATAGGCCTCTTGGGCACCGGTCAGGTCGCCCCGCTGCTCCAGGAGCACTCCGAGGTTGCACGCGGCTCCGGGGTGGCCTCGGTCATCGGCCACCTGAAAAGCGCGTTCGGCGCCAGCCCGACTCTCATTCTGTGGCAGCAGTCCCCTGAGCTGGAACGCGGAGTTCGGGCGGCGACGCTGATCGGGCTGCCGGAACCCGCTTCTGGCAGCGGCACGATACCGCGCCAGCACCAGCATCACGCCGAGCTCGAACGCTGCTGCGGGATGGTCGTGTCCGTTCTCTGCGACCCCCGGACCGGCATCCGGGCGGGGGATGGCAGCGAACGACTTGTCCGCGCGACCTCGATGCCTCCGCCAGAGCGCTGCCGCCAGCATCGCCATCAACAGGCATGCAACGAGGACGATCCACAGGGTCGCCGGCGGCCCTGCCGAATGCGTCACACGACTCGGCTCGGGCGTGGCGGATCTCGATGGGGTCCGCGCCCCCCTGGGACGGCCAGACCTCGGTCGTGACCGGTGGCGCGTGGAGCCTGTTCGCAAGCCCACCCGATGCGTGGGGGAATGGCTTCTTCGGTTCAGTATTGCTCGGAGCAGGTGGAGGGTCTGGGGCCCGGCGATTCCGTCAGCCAGCAGATGTCGAGCATGCTGAAGGCGCATCACCGCCCGTTCCGTAGCGGGGCCGTAACGCCCGTCGGATGGGCCCGGGGAGTAACCCGCCGCGGTCAAGTCGCGCTGAAGCTTGCGGACCAGCCTAGAGCCACCGCGGCCGTACCCAGTGTCCGGGCGTAGAACCGGCTGGGCGACGGCCAGGGCTGCTCGGGTGTGCGGGCCGGCGATCCCATCGACTTGCAGGCCGTGCGTGGCCTGGAAGCCGATTACCGCGCGCTCGGTGAGCACGCCGTAGTGTCCGTCGATCGGACCGGGTGCGAACCCGGCCGCGACCAGGCGACCCTGAAGGAGCTTCACTGCCTTCGACCCCTGGGGCGCAGCGTCGCCGCTGCCCGGCGCCAAGAGCTCTGGCGATGAGTTCCCGGCATGGAGGGCCGGTCTCACCGTGCTCGGCGGACTTGAATTGTGTGATTTGGAATGGGCGGTGCCGGTGGTGTGTGATGCCTGGGTGGTCGAAGCTGCCGACCTCCGCGGGTGCGGGATGCCGACGTTTCCCGGCGCAGCCGCCGGAAACACAGCCAGCATTAGCATCACAACCGTGGCCGCCCGCTCGATGGCTGTGAGCAAAGAGACCGCGTGGGCAAGGTGCCCGCGGCTGCTCTTCGTCCACGCCCATGGTGAGCGTGACACGAGTCTGTTCTCCTGTTACTTAGATGTGGGCACTCGTGAGGCTCGAAGCCCCCGGTGCACAAGGACCTGAAAACCCAGACCGGGTCTTAGCCAGGTCGCTCTAGTAAGGAGAGAAGTGGTGGCGGCGGGGCCAGCTGCCTGGTCGTAGCAAGCGCCCAGATCACGCCTGGTACGACCACAACCGCTAGCGCGAGGAGCGCCGCGACACTGAAGAAGAAGGAGAAACCCAGACCGCCACCGGCCGCGTTGCCCCCGCCTGTAGACAGAGCCCCGTCGGGGAGCGGCGCGGGCGAGCTCGGCGGCGGCGACCCGCTGGTGACCCCGAGCTCGCGCACCAGACGCTCGGGCGCGCTCCGGGCCCCGCCCAGGGGCGAAGTCGCAGGGGCGTTTGCCGCTGCTGGCCATCCGGTCGCGACGTGGGTCCCGTTGTCCGCGGGCGCGCCGGAGTGCATGCCGCGGCCCGGACGGGACCCGATCGGCCGCAGCCGGAGACCTGTGCCCGTCGGCCTCAGCACGGACGAGACGCTGGTCCGTGAGGCTCCTGCCGCGATGGTTGAGCCGCTACCCGGCGTCGGCGTGTCCGGGCCGCCATAGGAACTGAGAGGTGTGCTGGAGGTCTTGCCGGCGGTGCCCGCCGCCGTAGTCGGGAGAGGCCTCAACGTCGTTGAAGGCGTGCGCGTGATCGGCGTCGCCCCCTCGGGCCCGATCGTTGCCATGGGGGCGACGAGAGCCGACGCAGCGCCGGCCGCTCCCGCCAGTGCTCGCGAAGCCGGCCCTGTCGCGGGCGCCGCGACCCTGGCGATCGTGCCGGTCGCGGCGGTGATGACCGGTGCGGCGGCGTTGGCGGCGGCGCTGATGACCGGGGCGGCAGTGTGGGTGGC
>JBAQGP010000208.1:0-1731 GCA_049287845.1 Solirubrobacteraceae bacterium
GAGCCCGGAACCGCTGGTCGCCGGTGGTATGCGCGGTGGTGATAAGCGCCGCTGCGGCAGCTCCCGCGATAAGGACGACCATCAGCGCGCTGACCAGGACCTCGATCAGAGTGAAGCCGGACTCGGCGCGCAGACGTTCACGCCGCATCGCGCGGCGTTCCGCAGACAGGATCGATGGCGAAGGCAAGGTCAACATGGGCGTTTACGCCTGAAGCACCAGATCTAGTCGGCATGCCAGCCCCGGTCTTGAAGTCACCTGGGGGTGGGTGGACCGGTGTTTCAGAGATGTCGACGAAGCGGTGGCGAGAAACGGTCAAGCGGCGGCACCAGCCTGCCGATAAGACTCTGTGAGATGCGCTCGCGTAGCGCCGTCTCCCACCCGCCTTCGACATGACCGAGTTCAGCCACATGCGCCTACTCCTCGTCCACGCCCCTGGCGAGGGCCGTGAGCGGATCGAGAACGCCCTGGCGCAGGCCGGATACGAGGACATCGTCAGCAGCGGCGACATCGAGCGCACGCTGGAGCTCTGCGTCAGCGAGCGACCCGATCTGGTGCTGTTCGACCTCGACGTCCACGAAGCCTCGGAAGCTGCGCTGGACGCAATCCGGCTCCTCACCGAAGGCACTGACGGTCTGCCGCTGCTCGCCCTGAGCGCCGACGCGGGTCCCGAGCTCCGCCGCTGGGCGCTCTCGGCCGGCGTGCGAGACTTCGTGCCCAAGCCCGTCGACGCCACCGAGCTGATTGTGCGTGTCGAGAACGCCCTCCAAGTTCGCCATCTGCACCGTCGGCTCAGCGACCGCAACGCGATCCTCCGCGACGCTGTCCGCGAGCGCACCGGCGAGTTCGACACCGCGCGTGAGAGCCTCTCCATCCTCGCGGCAATCGCCGACTTCCACGACGACGACACCGACCAGCACGCCAAGCGCGTGGGTGTCGGCGCGGCGCTGATCGCGCAGGCGCTCGACCTCGACGAGCGGTTCGTCGCCACGATCCGCGACGCCGCACCTCTGCACGACATCGGCAAGGTCGGAATCTCCCGGCGGATCCTGCTCAAGCCTGACAAGCTGACCCCGGCCGAGTGGATGCACATGATGCGCCACGTCGAGATCGGCGCACGCATCCTGGCACCGGCGAAGTCGCCCGTGCTGCGAATGGCCGCCGAGATCGCCGGCACCCATCACGAGCGCTGGGACGGCAACGGGTATGTGGCAGGGCTGGTCGGTGCTGAGATTCCCCTGCCCGGGCGGATCACCACGTTGGCCGATGTGTGGGACACGCTCACTCACGAGCGCCCCTACAAGCCGGCCTGGCATGAGGATCGCGCCTTGGCCGAGATCACGGCCCAAGCGGGGGCCCATTTCGACCCGCGCATGGTCGAGGCCTTCCTCACGATCGACCGGCGTCGCTTCGACGAGCCGGCGCTCGCGGACGGGCTCTCGCTCCGCGTCGCCTGAGTCGCGCCCGCGGCCATGAGCCAGCGGCTACGCCAACCGCCCACCGTGCGGCCGGATCAGTCGGCGGCGACGGGCGCCGGTGACGACGGCTGCTGCTGCGCGAACACTTCATCCATCGACGTGCCCACGCGGCCCTCTGCCGCCAGCAGCAGCTTGAAGTCCTGCGGACTGGTTGCTGCGGCGAGCGCGCTCTCGCGTGAGATGCGACCGTCCTGCACGTGCGAGAACAGAGCCTGGTCGAAGGTCTGCATCCCGTAGAAGACGCCCTCGGCGATG
>JBAQGP010000209.1:0-2117 GCA_049287845.1 Solirubrobacteraceae bacterium
GCCTGAGGGTGCACGCGGTAGCTGGGCACGTCGGCGTGGGTGGTCGTCGTCGCGCCGTGCGGCTTCGGCGACGTGGCCTGCGACTGACCACAACCGGCGCATAGCACAAGGGCCGCCGCGAGCGTCATGACTCCGGGCCTAGGCACGCGTCCAGTATGACAATCGCGCCGCCGGGAGGCCCCAGTTTGACGCCCCCGACATCCCGTGCTCTCATGGGAGGCAATGCCCCACCGAATCGTCCTCCAGACACTGCTCGTCGTGCTCGGATGCTGGATGCTACCGCCGGTCGCGAGCGCCGCCTCGGGGTGCTCGAACGGCGGCGAGTCGCAGTTGTACGCCTATGGGGGCGGCGCGACGCTCCTCAGCGACACGAGCATCCCGGTCTGCGAGGCCGGGGGGCGGGTCGAGGTGAGCTTCACCGGCGGCCCGGGAGCTGCCCCGTACGCCGGGACCGAGTCGTGGCAGCCGCAAGGCCAAGGGGATCTCGATGTCCTCACCTATCGCATGCACGGGCGCCTCGTGCGCGAGGCGTCGTTGGTGCTCGGAGGCTTCGGCACTCCGGTGCAGTCGGCCGTCGAGCGCTCCGCCGCGACCGGGTCGACGGCGTGCAGCGACAGCAGCAGTGCGCTGAGCCCCGGCTTCTTCACGCCACGGGTCCGCGGCCAGCGGATCACGCTGAGCCTTATGAGTGGCTCCCCGCTGTTCCCCACCCGCTGCGCCGGGCCGCTCGACATCGACCTGGGGACCGCTCTGCCGGCACCCACTCTCAGCCTCGGCCGCGTCGTCCGCGGCCGTCTGCGCATCGATCTGAGGGGCGCCCGCCGCTTCTCCGCTCACGGGTTCTCAGGTGTGGCGCGCTCGACGATCGTGCTGCGGCTCGGCCGGCCCCGGACAATGCATCCGCTCCAACGGTCTCCGGCGTCGAATTCGGGTCAGCGCATGAGGCTCGTCACCGTTACCTACCGCGTCCAGCGCCTGACGGGAAGCGCCGTCTCCGAGATCACCGCCTCCGCCGACCCCGCGCAGTGTGGGCCGTTCGACGCATGTGGCCTGAGCGGCACGATCGGGTTCACTCCGGGTGCGGCCCGCGGCGGTTCGGTGTCTCTCACCGCGTCTGCGCCCGCCCGGCGCCCTACCCGGGACTCCCTGGCCGCAGTCGGGCTCGGCACGGGTGGGAACTGGAACGGCATTGCCGTCGACGGGGGCGGCGACGCTGGGGTGCGTGGGGCGGTCGTGGCGGATCTGGCGCAGGACGGGGTATGCCGTGACATCACGCGAGCCAGCGGAGTTCAGCTTGCCCTTGACGTCCACGCGGGCCGCCTGCGCGTCTCGCTGTCTCCCGCGCAGTCGCAGGCCGCAGACCCGCTGCGCACTCGCTGTCCCGGGCCTGAGCTGGGCCAGCACGTGCTGACGAGCGCGACGCTTCCACGCAGCGCGCTGCGCCGGCGTACGCTCACGATGTCACTGCACGGCAACTCGTTCACTGACGGCCCCTACCGCGTGACGGTCCACTCCGCGTTGGTCCTGACGCTCCGGCGCCTCCGCGTCAGGACGCAGGTCTTCCGGCTGCCATCAGGGCCGTGAGCCCAGCGCGCTTAGTCGTCCAGATTTCCGTCGTAGAGGGCGAAAACCCCGCCCTGGGGATCGGTGGCGACGGCGATCCGCGCGATCCCGATGTCGGTTGGCTCGCCCAGCACCGCTCCGCCGAGCTCGGTGACCCTGGCCACGGCCACGTCGATGTCCTGGACGGCGAAGTACACGAGCCAGGCCGGCGGTGCCCCAGGCGGCATCGGGGGGCGGATCCCGCCGTTTGAGCGACCATCGGAGTTCACGATCACCAGGTAGGGCATGTCACCCTCCATCGGCGTCGTCTTCCAGCCGAACAGCTCGCCGTAGAAGTGGGCCGAGCCCTCCACGTCGGGCGACCCGAGCTCATTCCAGCACAGCGCGCCGGGGGCGTTGACGAGTCCCGCACCGATGTGGTCGCGGGCCTGCCAGACGAGGAAGTAGGCGCCCTGGGGGTCCTGAATCACGGCCGTGCGCCCGGCCTGCATCACGTCGAAGGCGGGGGCGTGAACGTTGGCGCCCAAGTGGTTGGCTCGCTCCACGGCGGCATC
>JBAQGP010000210.1:0-3338 GCA_049287845.1 Solirubrobacteraceae bacterium
CCGTCGGCCCGGTTCCGTCAGCGTCTCCACCGCGCCCGGCGCCGCCTGCGCGCCGAGCTCGCCGACGTGCGCGCCGCCGAGTTGTGCCGCGAGGAGCGCGCAGCACTCCGCCACGATCACGCCCCCACCGGAGGCCCCGCATGAACGCTCGACTCGACACCGATCCCGAACTGCTTGACCTCGTCCGCCGCGTCGACCCGATGCGCGACCCGCGGGTGCAGGCAGGCGCCGGCCTGGACACCGAATCGGCGCTGCGCCTGCTCGCGCCCGAGCTCGATCGCCCGGCACCCCGACGGGCAGATCGTCGGCGCCGAACGGCGTTGCGCACGGCGGCGCTCGCCTGCCTGGTCGCGGCAACCGTGTTCGTGGTCGCCAACGTCGCCTCGACCGGGAACAACTCGGCGGTCTCGCCAGCACAGGCGCAGACAATCCTCAGGCACGTCCGTGACGCTCTGGCGTGGCCGCCCCATGCGGTCTACGAAGAGGAGACCGTGACCACGGCCACGGCGCGCGACGCCGCGACGCACACTTCTGGGTGGCACGAGTGGCTGAGCACCAGCCCTCCATACAACAGCAGGAGCATCGAGTTCGCGCACGGTAAGGTCCTTTGGGAGCAGGCGTTCGTCAGCGGCCGGCTGGACCTGTATGACGCGAAGACCGACACCATTTACCTGGACCCGACGGTCCCGAGCCATGACGTCGTCGGATGCACGCAGTGCTCGGGGGACACGCCCCAATCGAACTCGGCGCTCTCGGAGGTCCAGGACCTGCTCCGGGGGCAGACGCACGATCCCGACGCGCCGAACGTGACGATCAACCGCCACGCCGTGCTCAACGGCAAGCCTGCGATCGAGCTCACCGACGACCACGGTCGCTTCAGCTACTGGATCTCGCCCAGCACCTATCAACCGCTACAGGTCGAGGACCGCTTCTTCCCGCGGATCACTCGCTTCCCGATCGCGCGTGTGCTCACCGGGTCCGCAGCCTCGCCCAACCTGGTGTCGCTGCAAGCCCAACATCCTCACGCCACCGTCGATCACAGCCGCACCGATTACGCGGCGGCCAAGTTGCGGCTGATTGGGTTCGTGTCTCCGCCCCCAAAGATCGTGTGCCGACAGGTCGGTCCGAACCTGCGGCATTGCGCACCGGTGCCCGTCAGGCAGACGAATGGCGACAAACACTGAGCGTTGAATTTCGCGTAGATGATGGCGCGACTCCACGCCGTCGCCACCAGGCCCACTCTGGCGGACCCATCCTAGGCTGTCGGAATCGTCGACGAGCAGCAGCCGGTCCGAGCCCACCGACGCGTTCGATAGACGTTAGGGAATGAGACGGCCCCCGCGCCGGCTTGGGGATGCCGAGAGTGTTCGCTGGTGGATCCCGAATAAGACGCCGACCACCAGCTCGGCCCACGTAAGCCGATTGGCCGCGATACGGACCGTTTGCCGTCGGCTCACTGGTGGGTATGGTCGCCCTAATGGGACAGGTCGAGAATCGCCGCAGACTGATTTGCGGGGTGCTTCTGTTTGTTGCGGTCGCTTTGGTGCTTCAGCTCCTGTTGGGGCTGCCGACCTGGCTGGCGATCGTCATTCCAGCCTTTGCCTTGGGCGCGCTGGAGGGCATCGCCCAGCGCAGTGCTCGATGAGTCAGTCGGCGAGCTGGTCGAGAGGACGCGAGTCAATCAATCTTGCGGCGGCCGTCTCGATAGCCGCCCCCGTGTGAGATGCCGCCACCTTCTGACGGCTGTGGGCTGTCAGCTGTCAGCTGGTCACGCTTGATGACGCGCGATCGCGAGGGCTTCCGTCGGCGGGGGCCGGCTCGCCGAGACTCGTTGTGAGCGAAGAAGCGCCAGGAACGGACACCCGGGTGCTGGCCTGACGACCCCGGTAGCGTCTCGGCGTCTGTGTGCCGCTGCGTCAGCGGCTGGGGGGAAAGGGCAGCTGGCTGAGCAGATCCAACCAACGATGTGGCTTTCGCAGCCATCGATCGACCCCAACGGCGACAGCAAATGTACGGTGCCAAAGGCGCTTAACCATACGTGCAGCCTACAACTCCACGGCCGCTCGTACGACCCCAGTCGTAGGAGCCGAGGGCGCGGTCCAGCGAACCATCCGGCCGGTGGATGTGTCCGGTAAGCCTTGCGCTGTGAGACGCCGAAGCGGGCTGGGTTGGGGTCTTGGCATGGTGTTAGGAGTTCAGCGTTGCCGGTGTCAGCTGTTCGCGGAGAAGCTGACCAAAGCGATCCGCGTGGCCGTCGACAAACCGACGGCATACGCGTAGACCCTCCGGATAGCAGGACTCAACCGGTGGCCAATCCCGTTGGCAGAGGCTCTCGACCACACGGTCGACGTAGCCGTCGTCCTCCAGTAGCCACCGCCGGGCGTAGACGCGCGCCCCGGCCCGGTCGATCTGACCTTCGTCGAGCATCAGGGCAAGGTTGGCCCGGACCGCGAACAGCAGCTCTTTGGCCCGTCTCACCGCCGCCGACCCAGCCGTGTCGTAGACGATCCCGAGGGGGCGCAGGCATCGAGCGCCGACCTCCTCGATCTCCTCACCAAGAAGGATCTCGGGCGCCAGCATCGCGATCCCTTCCGCGATCAGGGCCTGAGGGGTCGGGTAGACCCACACCGAAAGCTCGGTCCGGTTCTGGCCGCGCACGAGCGCGACGTCCTTGCACACGTGCTCGGTGTGGTGTCCTGGGTAGGCCTCGTGGGCGACCAGCTCCACCATCCGCCAGGCCGCGATTGGCAGCTCGTCGTTGATCTGGATGAGACTGCGCAGCCCGCCTCGGTACTGCGCGTAGCCTGCCCACGGCTGTCCCCGCGCGATCTCAAGGGTGATGGCCTCATCGTCTGGCAGGCTCCACCGCTCATGACTGCGATCACGCAGCTCACCAGCGAGCGCCTCCAGCCCCGCGATCAGCCGCTCGCCCCGCACCTGCTGACTGGCCATCCACGCACCAAACCGCTCGCGGGGCGACCCCCGCCCGGGCAGCCCCCGGACAATCAGCTCATGGGCCTGCTCAAACTGCGACTCGTCGACCTCGACCGCCTCCACGCCATGACAGCGCCGCACCAGCTCGCGATAGCTCAGCGCCCTCCCCCCCAGCCACTCACACGCGGCCTCGATCCCCCGCAGCTGCCCGTCAAGCCACGCCACCCGGTCCCCTTCGAGCCCGAGCCGGGTGACGTCCGCTCGCAGGTCAGCCGCCCGCCCGGCCAGCTCCAAGGCAGTCAAAGGCACCTCGGCGTCGACTCGCGCGGCGAGCTCTGGAGAACCCACGTAGCTGTCCACCAACGACGGCGCCAGCCGACCAAACCGCAGAATCAGCTCGAGAT
>JBAQGP010000211.1:0-9168 GCA_049287845.1 Solirubrobacteraceae bacterium
GTCATCGACGTCGCGCCGAGCCGGCTCGCCGACCCAAAGTTCGACATCGACAGGTACGCCCACGAAGCAGTAGCCGTCTTCCAGCTGGCTACGCGCCCCAACGCAGGCTGACCACCGGTCACAGCACCTGTGTGCCCCTGCGCCCGGCCGAGGTCGGCACCCATGCCGCGGAACGCGGCGTTAGGATTCATCGGCTGCACGCGGGGCGTAGCGCGTCCAAGCCGTGAACGCGTACTTTTAGCCAGCGCCGATGTGGCCGAGTTAATGAGCGACACCTGACGCGGTCGCTCATCCCGCCGGCGTCTGAGAACCGCTACCACGAAGGCTGGTCCGTGAACCCCGAAACACAACCGCCGGATGCGATGCCTGATGGCGTCGCTGAGCGTGATTTCCGCGTCGCCTCAACGCGCCGCAGAGTCACGATCAGCGTCGGTGGAGCTCTCGTGGTCGGTGCTCTCCTGGCTTACGTCCTTGCCGGGCGGGGCGCGCAGTTCAGTACGGCTCTGCGGACGGCTCCGATCTCCCTGCTCGCGCTCTCGGTACTGCTGCAGATCGGCGCGTTGCTGGCCCGCACCGAGGCGTGGACGATCTGCGTGCAGGCGGCTGGCGGCACGGTCAACCGGCGCGTCCTGTTCCGCTCGGCCGCGGCCGGATGCATTGCGAGCATCGTCAACGGATCGGTCGGAATGGCGGTTCGGGTCGCATCCGTGCGGCGCGCCGCCCCGCAGTCTTCGCCGCGGGCGTCGGCCCTCGTGGCCGCCGAGGTGCCGATCATCACCGTCGAGCTGGCCCTCGTGGCGATCTTCTCATTCACGCTCGTGGCGCCGCTCGGCGTCCCGTTATGGGTGCCGGCGCTCATCATCGCGCTGATCGCGGGCCTCGTCACCGGACTGTGTCGTGTCTCGGACCGTCACCGGACCGGCCTCGGAGCGGGGCTCGCCGTTCTACGCATGAAGAGCCGCGGCCGCTTGATCACCTTCGCGCTCCTTGCCGTCTGCGCGCAAGTACTGCGCAACTGGCTGATGCTCCACGCGATCGGCGTGCACGTCTCCATCTTTGACTCGATGGCGCTGCTGATCGTGATGTTCACGGTCGGCCAGCTGCCGATCGGCCCGAGCACCGGTCCCGCCGCTACGGTCCTGATCCTCGGCGCCCACGGGATCGCTGCCACGGCTGCCGCCGGCGTGCTGGTGACCCTGACCGGTATCGTCGGCTCGCTCACCTTCGCCGCATGGGCGATTTGCGACCGCATCATCCCCCGCCGTCACACTCCAATCGCACTGCCGGCCGCCGCGCCGCTCCCCGCCCCACCGGTCCCTCTGCCACAGGCGTAGCGAGACCGAGGCGGCCGAGGCGACCTGCACGGCTCATGGGAGTTCTCCACTCAGGACGGTCTCGTAGGTTGCGATAAGCGCGCCGGTGCTGGTCGGCGTGCTGTCGAGCAGCCGCAGCGAGGTCTGGACGCCCTCAGTGAACATGCGTCGCCCGCTTCCGAGCACCAGAGGAGCGATCATCAGCAGGTACTCGTCGATCAGATTGGCGGCCATCAGCGAGCCGATCAGCACGCCGCTGCCCATGATCACAAGGTTCGCGTCAGAGCTCTCTTTGATCTCCGCGACTGCAGCCGGGACATCCCCGTGCAGAAGCGCCGAGTTCGGCCACTCGAGCCTCGTGTCGGGATTGCTCGAGGCGACGTACTTCCGCGCGTTGTTGAGCGCATCCTTGAACGGGCCACCCTGGGCGTTCCAGTTGGCAAGCAGCTCCTCGTAGCTCCACCGTCCAAACAGCCACGCGTAATTCCCGGCCATCCGTTCGCCCATCTTGGCGCCCATCGCCTGATCGGTATACGGGATCGCCCAACCGCCGTGCTCGAACCCATCGCGAGTGTCCTCGTCCGGGCGACCCGGACCCTGCATCACCCCGTCCAGCGTGAGCCAGTTCATCACGATTATCTTTCCCATCACCTGTCCTTTCGATCTCGACAGCAAGACCCACCACCCGCGGTTCCGAGACCGGGTTATTGCGGTCCCTGACTCCTACACGAACGCGAACCGCCGAGATCGACACTCGGCTCACAACGGCAGAGCACTATGGATCTGGAACGGCTCTCGTCAACAAGCCAGCCACCTGTGTCGCACCTGAACCTCGCGCCAGACCCGCTTTGCGTCGCCGCGGTGTTAGACAGGATCTGCCTCGGCTGCCAGCACCGGAGCAGCCGGGCGACGCCGTTGACGGTGCCGTCGTCGGCTATGCGCAGGAGCCACGGTGACAGAGGGAATCGCTTGGCGGGCTGCTGGCGTCGGACACAGGCAGCCACGCGACACGACAGCGATTCCTACCCGTGAGACGACGAACGCAGGGCCGGAGGTGAGGACGGCGGGGTAGCCGCGCCACCCAGGTCGTCCTCTCTGATCGACAGCGTCTATACCGGAGCGGGATCTTCGCTCGTCCGGATGCGGGGGAAGCTCTGGGTCTCGGCCCGGGCGCCGTCGGGTGCGACGATGAGCGCCTCGTAGCCGGCGCGCTGCACCGGCGCCAGACCGGCTTCGCCGGCGGCGAGCAGGCTGGTGGCGAACGCGTCAGCGAAGGCCAGATCCGGCCCGCAGACGGTGGCTGAGATGGCAGCCGCGGCCGGGGCCCCGGAACGGGGGTCCCGGACGTGCTCTCCGCGCTCGTAGCTGCCTGAGGTGGCGATGGCCTCCGCGGTCTCGACCACACACAGCAGCTCGTGTGGCGCGGTTGGCGAGCGGACGCCGACGACCCAGCCGTGACCGCCGGCCGGCTGCCCGAAGGTGGCGATATCTCCGGCCGCGTTCACCAATGCTGCGCCGGCGCCGGCCTGCCGGAGGGCGTCGGCCGCCTCGCGGGCCGCCCAACCCTTGACCAGGCCGGTGGGGTCGACCCCGCCCTCCATCGCCCACGGATCGAACCAGCCATCCGAGGCCTCGCGCGCTCGCTCGCAGAGTGCGAGAACCTGGGGGATCTCCGACGGGCACTCGTCCCACTCCAGTTCACCGCGGCGCAGCCGACTGAAAGCACTCCCTGCCTGGTAGAGGCTGAAGACCTGATCGGCGCGGTGGAGCACCTCGCAGGCGCGGACGATCGCAGCGCGGGTTGCCTCGTAGGCCAGCCCCTGCGGGCGCACGTCGAATGACACGATCGTGCCCATCACCGGCTCGGCGTGGCGGAAGATGACTTCGGCGCTCATGCCGCGCTCGTCGTGCCCGTCAGCTTGTCGATCGCCGACTGCAGAGACTGCTCGTACGCGGCCGAGGTGTAAGAGGCGCCGGAGATCGCGCTGATCTTGGCGCTGCCGGCCGAGATCGTCTCCTGCTGGAGCGCGGGAATGGCCGACTGGTCGATCTGGTCGGAGTGCGGATCGGCGACGTTCAGCTGTACAAGGTGCACATTGGTGAGCTTGGTGCCCGACATCGTCACCTTCACTTGCAGCTCGCCGTAGCGGAAGCTGACGGCGCTGCCGGTCGCGGTGCGAATCTTCGACGAGGCGGCAGTGGTCGCGGTCTTCGGGGTGGTGGTCGACGTCGCCGTCGTAGTCTTCGCCGCGCTCGTCGCGCTGGTCGTGGTAGCCACGGTGGCCAATGAGGAGCCCGTCGCTGCGTGGTACCCGAGCGCGCCGAACAAGCCGAGCGCAGTGGTAGAGAGGACTATGGGGGCGCGTTGCATGTCAGAGACTCCTTTGAGTGTCGATTCAGAACGCGAACGTTTCGTGATGGATTCGCTCGTCGGAGACGCCCAGGTGACGCGCGGCCTCGCGGACCGAGGCGGTAAAGCCGGTCGGGCCGCAGATGAACACGTCACGCTGGTGGAGATCGGGGATCAGCCGGTCGAGGGTCAACTCGATGAACGGCACCTGACCGCGCGAGCCGAGAACCTCGTGGAGCTCACCGCCCCGCTGGGTCATCAGCGCGTCCAGTTCGTCGCGATGGATGACGTCCTCGGCGGCGTGGGCGCGAACGATCATCGTCGCATCAACATCAGCCGGCAGGTCCTCGAGGAGTGCGCGCAGCGGCGTGATCCCGACGCCGGCGCCGATCAGCGCCACCTGATCGGTGTCCCGCGCGTCGGCGGTGAACGCACCGTAGGGGCCCTCGATCGCCACGCGGGTACCGGGCTCGATCGACGCCAGCGCGCCGCTGTGGTCACCGAGATTCTTGACTGTGAAGCGCAGGTATGGTGGATCGGGCACAGCCGAGACCGAGTACGGGTGGGCCTGCCACCACATCCCGCGCTTGAGGAAGCGCCACTGGAAGAACTGTCCGCCCGAGAGCGGCAGCCGGTGCAGCCGCCGTCCTTTGAGCAGGACCGACACGACGCCGGGTGCCTCGGGGCGCACCTCAACGACCCGCAGGCTATGAAACGCCGAGCGCCAGAGCGGGAGGACCACACGGTAGACGAGCACAGTGCCCGCAGTCCCCAGCCACAGCACCGTCCAGACGATCCGGGTGACCGGGTGGCCGACAAACGAGGCGCCCGTCGCCAGCTGGTGCGAGAACGACAGCGCGAGCGCCAGGTAGGTGTACAGGTGGACCGCCCACCATGTCTCGTAGCGCATCCGCCGCCGGGCGATCCGTGCCGAGGTCAAGCCGGCCGCCATGAGCAGCAGGAACGCGACAGTCGCGGCGAGGATGCCGGGATAGGTGGTCAGCAGCAGGCCGAACTGGTGCAGCATGCCGGTGCGGGCGCTCTGGGCGTAACCGGCGGTGATCAGCACGCCATGGGCTGCGATCAGCACCAGCGACCACGGCGCGAGCTTGCGATGCCAACGCGTCAGCCGGTCCTGACCGAGAGTGCGCTCCACGACCGGCACGCGACCGGCGAGCAGGACGACGATAAGCATCGCGTAGGTGCCGACCAGGCCGCTCAGCCGGCCGGAGGCGGTCAACCAACCGCCCGGCGCGCGCAGGTCGCTCCAGCTCTCTGCGCTGACGCCGAGCGCCACGGTGATCCCGAGCCCGAGGCCGGTCAAACCGGCGAGGACGTCGACGGCGAACGGCGCCGGACCGGGCGCGGGGGTGCGCCGGCGACGACGCGAGCGCCGCTCGGTGACGGCAAGAGCGGGGGCGAACGATGTCTGAGGCATGCGAACAAGCATCGGACCCCACCACAAGAGATTCGACAGGGGGAGATAAGGCGCATGTAGGAGCCGCGGGCGGCGGGGCGGACCGACCACCGAGGCGGGCCGCCCTGGTGCGCGACCAGCAGACCCTTGACGTCCTGTGCGTTACCCGAGCGTGAGGCGCTGAGCGACCGGCCCGCGGTTGGCGACGAACAGTGACGTGGTGGTCCTCTTCGAGAGAACCGGGGCTCTCAATCGCACCAAGTCGTGCCATCGCAGCGCGTGCGTTCCAATCATCTTGATCGCGTGCCACCTGGTCGTGTGAGCAGTCGCGCTCTGCAGCGCAGTCCTCGGATGTGCTGACGGCAGGGAGTCGGTTGAGTGACGTGGGACAGCGAAGCCGCCCCACGTCACAGATGGCAAGGTCAGCCCCCGTATCCGCCTGAACCACCGGGGCCACCGGGGCCACCGGGGGCACCGTGGCCGCCGGCCCCACCCTGACCCTGGAACGCTGCGAAGGAGCGGTCTAGGTGCACCTCCACCTTGGACCCGTCGGACTTGGTGACCGTCGTCTCATAGCCGGTGCCGGTGAGGTCGGTGGTGACCGCCCCTGCTATGCCGCTCCCGACCAGCTTGACGGCGGCCGCCTGAGCCTTGACGGCAGCGGCGCCCGTAACGGCCTTCTCAGCGTCCTCATGGGCGGGGGTCCCATGCGCCGAGCCGGAGAACGCCGGAGGAGTCACTCCAGCGGTTCCCGTGGTGGCGCTCGACGAAGACGTCGAGGATGAAGACGCGGCATTAGCGATCGCAGCGCCGCCGACCGCAGCCGCCCCGACGGCAGCGCCGGTGACGAGCATGGACCTGATCTTCCTCATGTCTCTCCTTGAGGTTGTTTGAGACAACGCGGTCGATCGTGCTTGACCAACGTGAGACGGTCGTCAGAGTCGTGTAGGGAGATCGTAGGCCTGGGCTCGCGCAATCTCGATCACGGTCCCCGGACCTGCCTTCGGCGAGGCGGGACGATTTCGGCGGGCGGTTCTAGCTCCCCTTAGCGTGAAGGACGGGCTGGTCCAGAGATTGCCGCGTCGATCCAGAACTCACCACTGTCGATGGCTCCATCACCTGGTCGTCACTCTCCTGCTCCCTGTGGGATCCCGCAGCGGCAGATCGGTGACGTCCGGGCCGGCGCCTCTGGATCCGGTGTCCCCTCGGCTGGTGCTCGTTCGTCTTTGGGGATGTCGATCAATACTTCCAAGGAGGTTCACGATGAAGTACGCACTGCTGATTTATGACAAGCCGGGGTCGCATGAGGCGCTGGCGGCGGAGGAGCGCGAGTCGGTTTACCGCGAGTACTTCGCGCTCTCGCAAGACTCGCGGTGCGTCGGCGGCGCCCAGCTGGGGCCGGTCGAGGCCGCCACGACGGTCGAGGTGAAGGATCGCAGGACGTTGACGACCGACGGGCCGTTCGCAGACACCAAGGAGGTGTTCGGCGGCTATTACGTGTTTGACGTGGCCGACATCGACGAGGCGCTCGAGCTCGCGGCGCGGATCCCCTCCGCGCGGCTCGGAGGCAAGGTCGAGGTTCGCCCGCTCGTGGAGCAGCCGAGCTGATCGACCAGGTCTTCCGCGAGCAGTGGGGTCGCGTGCTGTCCTCGATGATTGCTCGAGCTGATCTTCACCTGCTGCCATCCGGCGCTGGCGACCGATGCCAAGGCGCGCTCACCCTCCGCGCGCCGGGCGGGCAGCGGCCGCGCGGACCGAGGTGACGGGCCGGAGCAGCGCTTCCCAGCCCGCCGGATCGCCGATCTCCGAATGCCCACGCGACTGGTGGCCAGAGCTGTCCCCTCGCGACCGCCCCGTTCGTCATCGAAGCGGGGCCGCCCAACCTCAGGAGGCATCATGGAATTCACACCGTCAACAGAGCTGTACCCGTTCGAATCCCGTTGGCTTCAGAGCGCGGCCGGCCGTGTCCACTACATCGATGAGGGCAGCGGGCGACCGATCCTGATGTGCCACGGCAACCCGACCTGGAGCTTCCTCTATCGGCATCTGATTCTCCAGCTCCGCGACCGCTTCCGGTGCATCGCGGTCGACTACCCGGGGTTCGGGCTCTCTGAGCGCCCCGCCGACTACGGCTACACGCCGGGCGAGCACGCTGCAGTTGTTGGCGAGCTCGTCGACGAGCTCGACCTCTCCGAGATGATTGTGATGGGACACGACTGGGGGGGACCGATCGGCCTCTCGGTCGCGTGTGCGTACGCCGACCGCGTCGGCGGCCTCGTGCTCGGCAACACGTGGTTCTGGGCCGCCGACCGCCGCGCACGGATGTTCAGCAAGGTGATGTCCAGCCGTCCGCTGCAACGCGCGATCCTGAAACGAAACCTGTTCACCGAGCGCATCCTCCCCTCCGGCATCAACCGCAAGCTCTCGCCCGAGGAGTTCGACCACTACCGAGGCGTGCAGCCAACGCCGCAGGACCGGATCGGAGTAGCCGAGCTTCCCAAGCAGATCATCACGGCAACGCCGTTCCTGGCCGCGCTCGAACGAGATGTCGAGACCAAGCTCGCCGACCAGCCAGTCCTGATCACCTACCCGATGCGCGACCCAGCATTCCCAGCCAAGACCGTGTTGCCGCGCATGCGCGAGACCTTCTCCGATGCCGAGATCACGGAGCTGCCCGACGCCAAGCATCTCTTCCTGGAGGACGCTCCACAGGAGGTCGCCGCCGCAATCCTCGAACGCTTCGCGTGAGCCGAAGATGAAGACTGTCCCGTCCTGCTTCGCTCTAACGACAGCATCGCGTCATTCCCGGCAAGCGACCTCCCTTGCGCGGACACGAGGTGAACCGCGCTAGCGCACGCGTCGCAGGGTGGCGTCGATCTCGTCGGTCAGGAGGTAGAGATCGAGCTTCTCACGCGGACTCCAGCTGACACGGTCGCGGCAACGCGCTCGGGTCGGCGACCGTAGCGCCGTCCCGACGCCGCACCCCAGCGTGGCGAGGAGCGCGTCTCACAGTGCGGCGACTGAGACATCTGAGTTCGTCCGCGACGCGCATTGGTCTGTGCCGGCCCGGTGCCCGCTTCCCCGGAGTGGGATCAGTGTTCGGCGCCGGTCAGGCCAGCCTGGAGGTCGTGGATGATCGTGCCAAGGAGACCCGATGCGAGAAGGCCTGGGCCGAGCGGACCGGACCGATTCTCACCGACTGGCGGAAGCTGCCGTAGAGCAGTCCTGGCGTCCAAGCACATCCTGCTGAGCTGCCAATCGATCTCCTCGCTCACCGCCTCTGGACGGTCCGGCGCGGCCAGTCCCATGGCCTTGCGGCGTACGCCGCCGCGCCTAGGGCATGCGCACCCACATGAGGAATTGCTGCGGCCTGCCCTGCCGCTCGGGCGGCAGCGGCCGCCGCAGGGCTGCTCACCTCACGTGCCGCGGCGCCGCCGGCGAACCGGCGGCGGATCTCTTTTGCGACGTGAAGCTCGCCGCGGCCGAACGCTCGTGTTCGCGCGATGGCATCGCGGGGGCGGGTATCGCCTGGAGCTTGCGCCTCGAACAGTCCGAGCACTCGCTCCGCGCAGTCAGCCGCCCAAATCGCAACGATTCGTCGTTCGGTTTCGCCCAGCGTCTGCGGTGAGCCCACACCCAGATTTCTCGCAGGCGTCTCCGACCTCAGCGCGCCCACCAGCTTTCAGTCCGCGGCGGGCATTCAAACGGCGATGAGCCAAGTGCTGCCTTGCGCGGTGATCGAGCGGCCGCCTCGGCGAGATCAGACGCCTGCGCCTCTCTTCTGAGCCGCCAACCGAACCCGCTTTCTGCAGCAGCGCCTAGCTACGCCGCTCAGGCCGGGACTTCTGCTGTCAGGCTCGGCAGGTGCTGCGCGTCGCGATACCCCCATGGCCTGACTTGCTCGACCGCGGCACCGACGCGGAAGACGGTCTGGTCGTCGTAGGTTCGCCCAACGATCTGGACCCCGGTCGGAACGCCGTTCTGCGCCCAGCCGGAGGGCACGGCCAGAACCGGACACTGGCTGAGGATGTTGAACGGCAGCGTCAGCGTCGCGTCGAACATTGGATCGACCTCCTCCCCCGCGACCT
>JBAQGP010000212.1:0-1923 GCA_049287845.1 Solirubrobacteraceae bacterium
CCCGCTGCTCGTGGCGCGCTACTACGTGCTGACCACCGCCTCGCTGGCCGCCGGCCTGTGGGACTGGCTGGCCCGCGGCACGCAGGCCGGCTGGGAGGCCGCCGAGGGCACCCGATGATCGCCGCGACCCTCAAGCGCGCGGTCGACATCGCCATCGCGCTGCCGCTGGTGGTGCTCAGCGCGCCCTTGGTGGCCGTGCTGGCCCTCGCGGTGCGCCTCGAGTCCCCCGGCGATCCCATCTACCGCCAGACCCGTGTCGGCCAGGACGGCAGGCTGTTTGAGATCTACAAGCTGCGCACGATGGTGGACGGCGCCGAGTTCACCGGCGCGGGCCTGGCCATCGCCGCGGGCGACGCGCGCATCACGCGTCTGGGCGCGCTGCTGCGGCGCTACTCGCTCGACGAGCTGCCCAACCTCTGGAACGTCCTGCGTGGCGAGATGTCGATCGTGGGGCCGCGCCCCACGCTCAAGGGCCAGGTCGATCAGTACACGGAGCGCCAGCGAGGCCGCCTGGCCGTCAAGCCCGGCATCACCGGTTGGGCTCAGATCAACGGCCGCGCCTCGCTGCCGTGGTCCGAGCGCATCGAGCTCGACCTGTGGTACGTCGAGCATCGCTCGCTGGCGCTGGACCTGCGCATCCTCTCGCGCACGCTCGGCCTCGTCGTGCGGGGAAGCGGCATCTACAAGGGAGCCGGCGGCGGATGGCAGCCACCCCCGCAGACGTAGCCGTCCTGCTCACCGGCGTGGGCAAGCGCTACACGCTGGTGTCGGTGTTCGCCCAGCACGCCGTGACCGTCGCGGCGGATCCCAATCCCCTGGCCCCGGCCCAGTACGCCGCCCATCACCGCCGCTCGGTGCCGCGCTTCGACGAGCCCGCGTACGTCCCCGCACTCCAAGAGCTGTGCGCGGAGTTCGGGGTGGGGGCGGTGGTACCCCTCACCGACCTTGACCTGGAGATCCTCGGCCAGGCCCGCCAGGACGGCAAGCTGCCCGCGTTCGTGCCCGACGGCGACGTCGCCAGGGCTACTTTTGACAAGTACGAGACCCACCTGCTGCTGCGGCGCCTCGGGCTTCCCTCGCCGCCCACGGTGCTCCCCGGCGAGCCGGTCGACAGCTATCCGGTGATGATCAAGCCCCGCTGGGGATCGGGAGCGCGGTCCATCCACCTCGCCCAGGACGCTCGCGAGGCGGAGTTCCTGGCGGAGTACATCCGCGAGCCGGCGATGGTCCAGCGAGCCATGCAGGGACCGGAGTTCAGTATGGACTGCCTCTCAGACCTGGACGGGCGCTGCCTCAACGTGATCCCGCGCACGATGATCGAATCGCGCGGCGGCGAGTCGATCAAGGGCACGGTGATCGCCGACGCAGAGCTCGTGGACCTCGGGCGCCGCGTCGTCGAGGCGTTGGGGTGCCGGGGGCCCTGCACGGTGCAGGCGTTTCGCGACAAGGAGATCGGCCTGGGGATCACCGACGTCAACACCCGCTTCGGCGGCGCCTGTCCCGCCCACCTCTATGCCGCGCTGCCCGGGCGCACGTATCCCGAATTGATCGTGCGCATGGCGCGGGGCGAGCGGATCGAGCCCCACGTCGGAGAGTTCCGCGACGGCGTCACCTTCACCCGCTACTACTGGCAGCTCGAGCTCGACCAACAGCTCAGGCCCACGGGGCGCGACGTCATCAGCCCGCCGAAGACTTAGCCAAAAAGCTAACGATTGCGGGTACGCTTAGGCTCGTGGCTATCACAGTCACTCAGCTGACGGCCTTCCTGGCGGTCGTGCGCGGCGGCTCGGTGACAGCCGCTGCCGACGAGCTGGTGGTCACCCAGCCTTCGGTGTCCTCCGCGATCTCGGCTCTGGGCCGCGAGGTGGGATGCGAGTTGTTCGAGCGGGCGGGGCGAGGCATCCGCCTCACGGAGGCCGGCCG
>JBAQGP010000213.1:0-3055 GCA_049287845.1 Solirubrobacteraceae bacterium
GTCGTAGCGCAGGTGACGGGCCATCAGGACCGCCATCAGGTCAGCGGCCGACATGGAGGAGGTCGGGTGGCCCGAGGAGGCGGCGGCCGCCGCGCGGATCGAGTCGATGCGCAGACGCTGGGCGAGCTGATGGATCTCTTCGTTGGTCATCGGGCCTTCCTCTGAATCGGGGCCGTGTAGTGACGAGTTGCGCGCTATGCGCAGACCGGAAACATCCCGCGCACCAAGGGTTAATAGCACCCGGGAGGCCCGATGGGGCACACGGAATGTGACTATCGCTCGGTCGTCGCGCCAGCGGCGGCGGGCTCGCGACTGCCGCCTCGCCGCGTGACCGCTGCGCCGGCGTCCGGGTGCAGACGGAGCGCTCCCACCGTGCCGGCCAGCGCGACGATCGCCAGCAGCAGGAAGGCAACGGAGTAGGGACTGACCACGGTGGTGGTGCCCGGCAGCACGCCATCCAGCGCTCCGCCGGCCCGCAGCGCCACCGCTCCGACCGGCACCCCGAGCCCGACGGCGAGCTGCTGCGCGGTCGCCTGGAGGGTGTTGGCGTCGCGGATCTGCTCGGGCGGGGTGTCGCTGAAGGCGATCGTCGAGTAGCAGGTCAGGCTGACCGAGCGCCCGATGCCGTTCAGCACGCCGACCACGGCGATGAGGACCAGCGGCGTGGCGGCGTCAAACAGCGCGGCCACGACCATCGTCGCCGCGGCGCCCACGGTTGCGGCCACCAGCACGGGCCGGAAGCCGAACCGTCGGAGCATCGGCGTCGTGGCGGGCTTGATCCCGATGTTGCCGACGAACACGAACAGCACGACGGCGCCGGACTTCACCGGGCTCCAGCCGAATGCATTCTGGAACAGCAGCGTGAGCAGGAACGGCACGGCGGTGATCGCCGTCCAGAACAACGACCCGCTGCCCAGCGCCGCGCGGAAGGTCGGGACGCGCAGCGTGCGCAGATTGATCAGCGGATGCGCGGTACGCAGCAGATGCACCGTTGCGCCCGAGAGCGCGATCACAGCACCGGCGGCGCAGGCGATCACCCCCGACCACGACACGCGACTCTGCGACAGCAGATAGGCCATGTACGTGGCTGCTGCCAGGCCGCCGCAGGTCAGCACCACGCCGGCCGGATCCAGCGGTGGGGCGTCCTCGGTGCGGGGAGACTCGATCAACCGCCACGCGACGGCCAGCGCCAGCACCCCGAGCGGCACGTTGACCAGGAACAGCCACCGCCAGCTCGCGTAGGTGGTGATGACACCACCGGCCAGCGGCGCCACCACGGGTGCCACCAGGGCCGGCCACACGAGGAGCCCGACCGTCCGCAGCATCTGCGACTTGTCGGTGCGCGAGAGCACCACGAGCCGGCCGACCGGAACCATCATCGCGCCCCCGACGCCCTGTAGCACGCGGAAGGCGACCAGCTCGGAAAACGTCGTGGTGGCGGCGCAGGCCAGCGAGGACAGGGTGAAGATGGCGATGGCCGACAGGAACACGCTCCGGGCTCCCCAGCGGGCCGCCATCCATCCGCTGAGGGGGATGAGAACCGCCAGCGTGACCATGTAGGCGGCGATCACCAGGCCGACCGAGGTCGAGGGCACGTGCAGGGCGCGCCCGATCCGCGGCGCGGCGGTGGTGACGATCGTCCCGTCCAGGTTCTCCATGAAGAAGCACCCGGCGACGAGCAGGGCGATGTTGCGCAGGCGTGCGTCGGTCATCAGCGGCGTACGATTAAACCCATGACGTCGCTTGGCTTGGCGTTGCTGGTGATGGGAGCCGTGGTGGCCGTCGCCGAAGCGCACTACCCCACCCACGGCGTGGCGGGGGGCACCGGCGTGCTGGTGATGGCCCTGGGAGCGGTGCTGGCGATCACCGGATTGGGCGCCGGAGTGCTGCTGGCGCTGCTGGCTGGTGGCGCGCTGGCGACCGTTGGCGCGGGTGGAGTGCTGCTGTCGGTGCGCAAGGGGGGGGCGGTGCGCCACCGCCGCGTGCGCACCGGGGCCGAGGGCATCATCGGACATGTCGGAACGGTGCGGAGCTGGACCGAGGCGTCGGGGAGCGTGGCCGTCGACGGCGCCCTGTGGCAGGCCCGTCGCTCGCCCGGTCCCGACGAGGAGGACTCCGTGCCTGAGCTGCACACCGGCGACCCCATCGTCGTCGAGCGCCTCAACGGGCTGACGCTGTCAGTCCGACCCGCCGAGGAATGGGAGCTGATGTAGCCATGGTGACCGCTGTGATCGTCGTCGTTGCCGTACTCCTGGTGGTGGCGCTCACCGCCGTGGCCAGCGCGGTGCGGGTGCTGCGTGAGTACGAGCGCGGGATCGTGTTCCGCCTGGGGCGGCTGATGGAGGTCCGCGGCCCCGGGCTTCAGCTCCTCATCCCGTCGCTTGACCGGATGGTCCGGGTGAGCCTGCGCACGGTGACGCTGTCGATCCCGCCCCAGGAGATCATCACGCGCGACAACGTCCCGGCGCGCGTCACCGCCGTGACCTACTACCGGGTGATCGACCCCAGCAAGGCCATCACCGAGGTGGAGAGCTTCCAGTCGGCGACGCTCCAGATCGCGCAGACCTCCCTGCGCTCTGTGCTCGGCGTGGTCGACCTCGACACGCTGCTCTCCGAGCGCGAGCATCTCAACACATCCCTGCAGGAAGTGATCGATGCCCAGACCGAGCCGTGGGGGATCAAGGTGACCACGGTCGAGATCAAGGACGTCGAGATCCCCGAGCGGATGCAGCACGCGATCGCCCGCCAGGCCGAGGCCGAGCGCGAGCGGCGGGCCAAGATCATCAACGCCGAGGGCGAGGCCCAGGCGGCCGCCAAGCTGGCCGAGGCCGCCGACGTCATCGGCCTCAACCCGGTCACGGTTCAGCTGCGCTACCTCCAGACCCTGCGCGAGATCGGCGGGAGCCAGAACTCGACGATCGTGTTCCCGATGCCCATCGATCTGATGCGCCCGATGGTCGAGGCCCTCAACGGAGCCGCCGCCTCGGGTGATGCCGGACCGGCCGAGAAGGCGATCGAGGCCGCGCGCCAGATGATCGGCCCCGCGCCCACACCC
>JBAQGP010000214.1:0-3227 GCA_049287845.1 Solirubrobacteraceae bacterium
GCCCCGGGCTGGGTGGTGGTGACGCTGACCGGGGCCGCCGGCGCGCTCACCATCCAGGTGCAGGACAGCGGCGCCGGTGTGCCGGAAACGCTGCGCCAGAGGATCTTCTCTGATGGCTTCACCACCAAGGCCGAGACCGGGAACCGCAACCACGGGCTCGGGTTGGCGCTGGTCCTGCGCCTGGTCCGCCGGGCGGGCGGCACGATCACCGTCGACTCGGCGCCCGCCACCACGTTCACAGTCGTGCTGCCGGCCACCATCACAACGCCCGCCGTGGCCGACGCGTCATGATCAGCACGCTGATCGTCGAGGACGACTACCACGTCGCCACGATCCACTCCGCCTACGTCAAACGCGTGTCACCGTTCGCGGTCGCCGGCCACGCGTCGACGGTGGCCAGCGCTCGCGCCGAGATTGCTCGCCTCAACCCGCAGCTGGTCCTGCTCGACCTGTACCTGCCCGACGGCCAGGGCCTCGACCTCCTGCGCGAGATGGTGGATCGGCCCGATCGGCCGGACTTTCTGGTCATCACCGCGGCGCGTGACATGGCGACCGTCCGCGCCGCGATGCGACTGGGCACCGTCCACTACCTGGTCAAGCCGTTTCGCTTCGCCCAGCTGGAGGAACGGCTGATCGCCTACCGCAACCTGCGCGCCCAGCTGTCCCGGATCGTGGAGGCCGAGCAGCACGAGGTGGACGCTCTCTACGGTCTGCTGCGCGGACCCGCACCGCTGCCCAAGGGCCAGTCGGGACCGACGATGGCCCGCATCCGCGAGCACCTCACTGAGACGCGCCAGGACCTGTCGGCCTCCGAGATCGCCGCGCTGATCGGGATCAGCCGCTCCACCGCTCAGCGCTACCTGGCAGAGCTCGCCCGCCAGGGCACGGTGCAGCTGCGTCTCCATTACGGCGCCGCCGGACGGCCCGAGCACCGCTACCGGATCGCCGCTGGCATCGACTGAGCCGGCCGCGCGGCCAAGGTACTGCCGATCCCACACCCTGGGCCACTGTCGCGCACGGTCGCCGGGGCTCATGATCCGCCTGTCTCACATTCGTGTCGAGACCGCGGGAGCCCCGGGCCGGAAACCGGTCACCGGCCTGACCGGCTACTCCGCCCCGGGGCTGTCCCGCTTCGCCGGCGCCCACGCTGCCATGGACCCGGGGCCCGCGTAGAATGGCTCGTGAGGGCGCGTAGCTCAGTGGGAGAGCGCTCGCTTCACACGCGAAGAGCCGCAGCGATTTGGCTCGACGAAGCAGAGCCTTTCTCCCTGTAAATCAGCAGGTCTTTAGTCAACGCCGGCCGCTGCCGATACGGCTGTAGGGGTTCCGTGGACTGTTCCTGTGGACTAAGGGCCCCTACGCTAATGCCAACACCCCTCTCCGGACACCTCGAGACTCGATTGCTCGCGGATGACACCGCGCCTTCTACGCCAAGATCCGAACCGACCGTCACGTGCTCGGCCGGGAACCTGAGTGGACGAAGCATCGTGCCGAGCGTTTCCTGAATGCAACGCTGCTGCCGGCAGCCAAGCTGAGGCAGCCATGGTGGGATCTGATCCCTTCACCGGCCGCGGATCCGGCGCCGACGCAGTCTCTGATGGTCTGGCAGGCGTGCTCGGAGTACGTGCAGTGGCGGGAGACCGGGAGCGAGAACCGCAACACACGCAGCGCGGCGACCTCGCCGGTCGTCAAGCCCTGCTGCCGTTCTTTGCTTTCGTGGATGCGGGGCACACGATCCAGCGCCCGTTGTCCGACATCGACGAAGGGCTGGTGGCTCAGTTCATCGAGCGCAAGCGCCAGGAGTGCGCAATCCTCACCGACCTTGCCGAGAAGCTGGCCGAGGCGAGCGCGCAGGAGCTTCAGGATCTGGAGCGGCTCACGAGCTCCGAGAGCATCGATCTGGAGGAGGACGAGATCGTGCTGCTTCGCCGCTACGGGCAGCGGGGTGGGTTCACAGGCTCTCCGATCCGGGGGCGCGCGGACGGATCAGCCTCTCGAGCCGTGGCCTCAAGGACTCTGAGATCAACCGCTGCCTCTCGGCGCTGCGCAGCGTCGTCGACCGCGCCAACCGCCGCCACGGGCTGCAGATCCCAGATCCGACCTTCGAATATGCGACTACGGGGAGATGCACCCAACCGCAATTGGCTGTGCCGGCGCACGTCGAGGCACTGATCGCCGCGGCGCGCGCCCTGGACGAGGGTGAACGTCGCTACGCACACAACGGCCGCGAGGCGGCCATCTGGGTGCTTGCCCTGTGCGGACCGCGCGTGCACGAGTTCTGCGGATTCAACTGGCGGGACCTCTCCGACGCCGGCCTCACGGTCAGGAAGTCAAAGACCGACGCCGGCACGCGGGCAATCCAGGTGCCTACGGTGGCCCGAGCGGCGCTCGCGGCTCATCGCTCGCGGCTCGGCGACACGGGCGCCGACACCCCGATCTGGCCGACCTCTACCGGCCGCCGCCGCGATCGCAACAACGTGCGTGCGCGGCTACTCGCCCCGGTGACCGAGGCAGCACGCGCCGCGCTCGAACGTTCGGGAGGCGAGCCGCTCTCCGAGCGGGTCACCCCGCACACGTTCCGGCGCACCGCGGCGACGTCGTGGTATTGGCTGGGGCGCGACGAGCGCGCCACGATGCACGAGATCGGGCACCGCAGCAGCAGGCTCACCCTCGAGATCTACGCGCGGCCGTCGCCGTTTCCCGACGGGCGTCAGCGTCCTGCCGCGCATGTACGCGTCTGCCGTGGGCAGGTAGTAGCGAAGCTTGCTGTTGGCCGAGTTCGAGATCGGCGTCGCGCCGAGCTGGAGCTTGTGCTCGTTGACCCATTTAGCGCCTACCCCGAAGCGATGGGCGAGCTGCGCCGTGCTCACATAGAACTGCCCGGGTGGAATCTCGGGGCCCGTCGTGCCCGGGTCCGGGTCGTCGGCCAGATCGGTCTGGACGCCCGCCCCGACAGGCGCCGAAAGCACAGGACCGGATCTTCTCGCCATACAGCCCTAGGACGAGGTGAGGAAGCCATTTGGGAGAGAAATCCAAAGACAAGGGTTCCGGGCAAGGCGGCCGGTCACGCGAATCAACTTACTTCAGCACCACCGACAAGATTCGACCTGCGGCCAACGGATTAGAAGGCCATCCTGAAGCGTCAGCAAACGTGCGCCAGCGGTACCAAATAGCCCGATTTGCGGTATTTCTAATGAGGCGCTGGCCAGCGATCTACCCGCAGCGGC
>JBAQGP010000215.1:0-14215 GCA_049287845.1 Solirubrobacteraceae bacterium
GGCCAGCGGAGGAGGAGCTGCGGTGGCTGAGCGCCAGCAGCCCGCCCAGCTGCATCCGCAAGAGGCCCATCGCCTCGCGTGCCGCTTTCAGGCACAGCCACAGCGACGCCGCGCCCGCGGCCGCGACCAGCACCCCGCCCAGCAGCGACCCGACCGAGCTGTTGCCCGCGACCAGCGGGCCTGCGGTGCCGGCGTCACCGACCAGCACCGCGCCCACGGCGAACATCAGCGCCCACACCACGGGTAGGGCGATGAGCATCGCGACTGCCGACGCCCACGCCCGCGCGATCGCCGCTCCGGCCTCGGTGGCGACCAGGCCGATCGTCACCGGACCCGACGCGTACAACAGCGCACCCAGCAGGATCACGACGACCTTCAAGAAGATGAGGGAGAGCAGCTCGATGGCGACTAACGCCATCAGCGCGAGGTCGACCAGCTGCCAGCCGCCCAGCGCAACCCCGTCGACCGCGTAGAGCATCAACTGATGCAGGCCGTCCGCGACGCGGGGCTGGCCGAGCACCAGGTGCGTGAGCGTGTCGGTCATCGCCGCGCCCTGCGTCCACCAGTACGGGTAGGAGACCAGCAGCGCCGCGATCCCCAGGACCCTCGCCAGGGGAACGGCGACCGGGCCGCGCTCGCCGATCATCGCGCGCGTGGTGCCGTACATGAGCGTCAGCGGCAGCAGTCCCACTCCAATCCAGGTGAACAGGTCGCGCAGCGCGTTGATTCCGCCGAAGCCGTAGACGGCGCGCCCCGCCGGCGTGGTCACCGTCCCGGCGTAGTCGGGGACCGCGACGATCCACTCCATGATCCGCACACCCTCCGTCGCCCACGAGCGCGGGATCAGCATCCGCACGAGCGCGCCGATCGTGGTCAGGATGAACCTGCTGGCCAGCCCGATCGTCCACGAGAACGCCCCCAGCACCGCGTTCCCGATGGAGCTGAAGATGTCGCCGATGATGCCGCCGGTCGCCAGCGGCACGTGCGCGCCTACCGAGGCAGCCGCCGGAGGCGCGCCAACAATCGCCAGCCCACCGGCCAGCGCCGCCGCGATCACGATCCCTCTGGCCGCCCGCATCAGCGCCGGGTGGGCTCAGGCCAAGACGGCCGGGATCACGACCAGGATCAGCATGATCCCCCCGATCACCCGGAACAGATGCTCGGGCGCCCGCATCGACCCCGCGATCATCAACCCGGCGATCAGCACCAGCACCAGGCCGACGCCGGTGCCGATGAGCCACTCCCAGTTAGTCGTCAGCGTCGACACCAACGCCTTGAACGCGCTCGCCCCTGCCGGTGCGGTCCCGTTCAAACCGGCCGCACGCAACGCGGCCAACTGCGCGCTCCCGCCCGCCAGCGCCACCGCCGCAGTAATCACCAACGCCCAACGACCCAGTCGATCAGCCATCGAGATCCTCCTGTAGTAAGAGCGGTTAGACAAAGACAGTATCAATTTAACGCGGCAAAACTGATCAGATCTCGCTTTAATCCGATTCTAACCGCCACTACAGCAGCCGTTGCGCTGGCCGATCATCGCCGGCGTCCTTCTCGAGACCGCGCACAGCTACACGCCCGTGTCCTGCTCACCACCACCGGCTTCCTCAGCGCCGCGGCGACGATTGCGACCGGAGTACGGATGCGATCGGGCGCCCCGTAGATTTCAGAACCGATGCTCCAGGACGCCCAATGCACGATCCGCCTCGCCCGCGCCGACGATCTATCTGCGGTCGTCGAGGCCTACAACGCCGGCATCGCCGAGCGGGTGGCCACGTTTGAGACCCAGCCGCGCACGGTCGCCGACATCGCCTCATGGCTCGAGGACGGCCAGCCGTTCATTGTCGCCGAGCGCGATGGGCGCGTTCTGGGGTGGGCGCGCGCCGGGTCCTACTCAGACCGCTGCGTCTATCAGGGCGTCGGCGAACACGCCGTCTATGTCCACCCCGACGGCCGCGGGCGCGGCCTCGGCCGCCAGCTCCTCACCGAGCTGTGCGCGGAGTCCGAGCGCCGGGGCCTGTACAAGCTCACCAGCCGCGTCTTCACCGACAACCACCCCAGCCGCGCTGTCCACCGCGCTGCCGGCTTCGAAGAGGTCGGGGTCCAACGCCGCCACGGGCAACTCGACGGCCAGTGGAAGGACTGCGTACTGGTCGAGAAGCTGCTCGGGCCCGCCGGCGGGATAAACGCCGCGGCATTCCACCGGCGAGCGCCACCACACTGACGCTCGCCACCTCACTCGAGCTGAAGCCAAGCGACAGGATTCGCTCGCGCGTTGCGCCCGCGAACGACGTGCAAGCCGCCAGTCGGGCGTGGCGAGCACCAAGAATGGCCAAACTGAAAGAACCCACCGCGGCCGGTCGCTCGCCACGCCTGCCAACCGACTGGGAGCGACGAGGGAACCCTCATCGCAACGGTGGTCGGTCTTCTCGGCTGTCGCGCGGAGGACTGTTGCATGCGTGGTCGCGCTCCGTCGGGGCCGTGGTCTACGTTCTGGCGAACCTATGTTCGTCAGCCTGGAGAGCCCGTCTGAGCCTGCGTGGCTCACCGATCTGAATCCCGAGCAGCGGGCCGCGGCCGAGCACGAGGGCGGCCATTTGTTGATCCTGGCGGGGGCGGGTACCGGTAAGACGACGACGCTGTGCGCGCGGGTTGGCCGTCTGATCGAGGATGGCGCCTCGCCGGAGCGGATTCTCCTGCTGACCTTCACCCGCCGCGCGGCCCGCGAGATGATCGGCCGGGCCGTCGCGTTGACCGGGGGCCACCTCGGCGGCGGCGCTCGGCGGATCGCCGGCGGGACCTTTCATGCGATGGCGCACCGCTTCGTGCGTGGCGACGCCGCTGCGCTGGGCCTGCCCGCCGACTTCGGCCTGCTGGACGCCGGTGACGCCGCGGATCTGATCGACTTGGTCCGTCAAGAGCAGGGTCACGCTGAGAGCGGGCGGCGTTTCCCGCGCAAGCACACCCTCGCCGACGTCTACTCGCGCACGGTCAACGCGCAGCGTCCGGTCAGGCAGGTGATCGAGGAGTCGTTTCCGTGGTGTGCCGAGCACAACGAGGCCATGGCCGGCCTGTTTCGCGCCTACACCGCCCGCAAACGCACTCTCGGCGTGATCGATTTGGACGATCTGCTGCTCTTCTGGCGCGCGCTGGCCCGCGACCCGGACGCGGGCGCTCGGCTGGCCGCGGGCTTTGATCACGTCCTCGTCGATGAGTATCAGGACGTCAACGAACTGCAGGTGGAGGTCGTCGCTGCGCTTGCCGGGCACGGCACCACGGTGACCGCGGTCGGCGATGATTTTCAGGCCATCTACGGCTTCAGGTCGGCCACTGCCGATCACCTGCTCGGCTTCACCGAGCGATTCCCGGGCGCCGCGACCGTGCTGCTGGAGCGCAACTATCGTGGCGGCCAGCCGCTGCTTGACGTCGCCAACGCGATCGCCGCCGAGGCGGAGATCGGTATCCCCAAGACGCTGCGCGCCGAGCGCGTGGCCGGCGAGCGCCCCGGGCTCGTGTTCTGCCGTGACCAAGCGCACGAGGCCGAGGAGATCTGCGATCGCGTGCTGGCCGCTCGTGAGCGCGGGATGCTCCTTCGCGAGCAGGCGGTCCTGGCTCGCACCGGGCATGACACCGACCTGCTGGAGCTCGAGCTCTCGCGGCGCCGGATCCCGTTTGTCAAATACGGCGGCTTGCGGTACCTCGAGGCCGCGCACGTCAAGGACTTCCTGGCGCTGTTGCGGCTGACTGACCGCATCAGCGACGAGATGTCATGGTTCCGAGTGCTGATGCTGCTCGAGGGGGTGGGTCCGGCCCGGGCTCGTCGGTGCCTGAACCAGTTGCTCGCCGGCGGGTTACTGTCGCCCACGCACCTGCCCCAGCGGTGGGCCGACGCGCGAGTGCACCTGCCGACGGTGGCGCAGGAGCAGGGCGATGTCGTCGCGGCGGCGCTCGCCGCCGGTCCTGACGCCGAGCGACTGCGCGACGCACTGGCCCCCATCGTCCGCGCCCACTATGTGGACGGAGCTGTGCGAATCCAGGATCTCGACGCCCTCTGCGGCCTGGCGCGTGACGCCAGCGATCTGCGGACGTTCGTAGCCGAGCTGCTGCTGGATCCGCCGGCCTCATCCGCCGACCTGGCCGGCCCGGCCGTGCAGGATGAGGATTGGCTCGTGCTCTCCACCGTGCACTCGGCCAAGGGGCTGGAATGGCAAGCCGTCCACCTCGTCGCCGCCTATGACGGCAACTTTCCATCCGACTTGGCCGCCGGCAGCCGCGACTCGCTGGCCGAGGAACGACGGCTGCTGTACGTCGCAGTAACCCGCGCCCGACGCACACTCACCGTCTACGTCCCGCGCCGCTACTACCACCGCCGAGACCGGGGCGACAGCCACGGCTACGGCAAGGCCTCGCGCTTTCTCAGCGCCGCCGCGCGAGCATGCTGTGACGTCGTGCACCTGGCCGACGACCCTCCCCGCATGGCGCCTGCAGCCACACCCCGGGGCCGACGGATCGAGGTCTCCGTCGACGACCTCTTCACCTGAGCGCGTCGACCCGTTTCGTGCGCAACCGGAACGCTGAGCGAGACGCAACGTCGCACCCAGTCAGTCGCACTGACGCCGCCGACTCAACAACCCTCCGTCACGGTGTGGTGGGAAGATGGGAGCGGTCTCCGATGACCACGATTGAGCTCACATATGTAGGACCGCCCCGCTACGTCAGCGCGCTTGCGCAGGCCTTAGAAAAGGAAGGGATCTTGGTCAGTTATCAGCCGCCGATGGAGACCCGAGACCTCGCTACAGCTATGGGGTGCGGTCTCTCTGGCTCTGTCAGCGACGGGACCAGTCCCAGAGATCATTGCAACTGTTCGCGCGTTCACGAGCCGCTTCAAGGGCACCAGCGTCGACGGGCTCCCCGAGGGTCCGGGCCAGAGTGTGCGGGAGCGCCTGACGCAGCTTGAAGCGCTACGGGCCGACAGCATGATCAACGAGGCCGAGTACGTTGAGCAGCGCGCCCGCATCCTCGCTGACCTCTGAGCACCTTCCGATGCCGGATCGCCAGCGAACGGCCCGGAGCCTCCGGTGCCGTCTCAACTGCCAACGGCTATCGCACCCCTGGCGAGGCTGTGCGGTGACGCTCTTGATCACGGAGAGGATTGTGCCCGGCGCCGGCAGAGGGCTATCGACGGTCGACCCGCAGGCGAACGCTTGCGCGAGCCGACCGGCGGGCCTACTTCAGGCGGAAGGTGTACCGCTCGAATTGCGGAGACCACTCCGCGCCGGGCTCGGGCACGACGCTGCGCCACATTTCGATCTGGCCGTGGGTCCCGGGGTGCGGCTGCAGGAAGATCGAGATCTGGTCGTCAGCATCGGGCTGGTGGGTGAGGCCCGACAGTTGGAGCACGATCCGCTCGCCGATCAGGACCGTTGCCGTGCGTGAGGCTGGGTCAAAGGAACGCATCCGTGCCAGCGGCGCGGAGTCGCCCTCGCTGCCGAGGAGAAGGGCGGCTTCGCGTAGATCGGCGGCAGTGACGCGGACCTTGATTTCGGCGACACCGGCATCGCGGCCGGTGACGATGCCGGGGAGGATGCGGAGGTCCTGCAGGTCACCAACGATGGCCAGCTGGGCAGCGTTGAGGCGGACGGCGACAGCCGCCTCGAACGCGCGCATGTGCTCGGCGAGGTACTCGACCTTGTCGTCGGTGGAGGCGGGCTCCTCGGCTTGACCCGTGATGTGCAGGACCTGCGCAGGGGCGATGGCGGCGCGGACGAGCTCGCGGAGGATCGCGGCGGTGAGCTGGGGGCGCGTCTCGACGGGACCGCCGACGATGAGGCGCGACACCTCGTCGTCGTCGATGAGGACACCAAACTCGGTCGGGTCGCCCTCGACGTCGATGCAGCCGACAGCAAGCGCCACGGGGTCGCCGTCCTCGTCGTCCGCGTCGACGAAGGTCGCGTCGAGCGCCTCCCAGTCGCTGCGCGTCATGGCGAGCACGGCGGCCAGATTGCCCGAGACGGAGTCTTTGTCGAGCCAGGTGAGCGTTGCGTAGGTCTTCATGGTGGCTATCCGAGGGTCTGGGTGACCTTGGTGATCGCGATCTTGAGCTTCACTACATTATCGGCAGCAGCGAGAAATTCCCCTGCGTTGCTCCAATAAACGCGCGAGCCGTAGGGATCGTTGGGCTTCTGAAAGGACCAGAATTCAAAGCCCTGCTCTCCCGGCGGGAGTTGGCCCCGGTAGGCCTTGACGCGCGGCTCGTCGCCCAGGCCGCCGATCGGGGGCTTGCCCCAGATCTCGCCGCTGAGCAACACCTTGGACATGGTGTTCCCCCCCTGGGTCGGGGAGAGCTTGCGGTAGTAGGGACCCCAGAACTGTCGGGGCGGACCGTCCTGGGTGGCCACGGCGGGATCCTCTCAGACCCGGAGGCGGCTCAAGCGGCGGTGCCGACTTGCCCAGGAGAGGATGACTCCGCTCCCTCGCAATAGGCCTGGCAAGTCCGGCGCGAGGTGTCCGCAGACCAAGGGCATCTGCGACGCTGCGATCCAGGATTTGTTGCGTCCAAAGCGTTCCAAGGCTGGCGCACCGAGTCACGCTTTTGTCGACAAGGGTGACCGTACGGGCCTGGCCGGCCAGATTGTCCAGGCCGTCGGATGACGGGCCTCATCTGGAGATGGAGCTTTCGGTTGACGCTGAGGTTGCCGAGCGGTACTCTCCCGGCCCGCCGGCCGGAGGATCGCGGGCACAGCCGTTTGGTCGTCTCGAAAGCGCGGGGTATGTGCACGTTTGCTTGGTGCAGATGGCGATGAGACGAGAGCCAGCCTTGGAGGCTGAGTACAACGGAGGCTGCGCGTGTACGGCTCGTCTCGGCTATCGTTCGATAGCAGCCATTATCACGCTCGGGCTCGTGCTCTGGATCGCTCCGGTCCTGGCTTCGGCCGAGCCGCTGCCTGCTCTTGCGTCCGACTGTCCTGCCTGTGCGACTGCCTCCGGGGGCGCGCGGGTGATCAACATCTTCGGCGAGATGAATGGCAATGCCCCTCTGCAGTGGTACGCAGCCACCAATGTGCCCCCGCCGGCCCAGGGCTGGGCCACCCAGGCCAGTCAGGACCTGAGCGCGGTCGAGACCGCAAGCGAAGCCGGCGGCACCTCGGCGGAATCGATCGGCGAAGGCATGATGGGCGCCGGTGCCGACGGAGGATTCCTGGCGTCTGCGGGCTCGCTCGTCTCAGCGCTCGGACCGGTCGGTCTAGCCGCAGCGGACGCGACCCTCCTGATCCATGATGGGACGCTGCTCTTTGATGCGCTCTTCGGTAGTGCTGCCCCTCCGCAAACCTACACCCTCATGGGCTGGGAGACCTACGGAGGTTCGATCGCAAGCTCCTGGCAGGGCCCCGACTCGGCAGCGGCGGAGAAGGCGATGGGAGCCAGCATATGGAATGCCCCGGGGTGGCTTGCCCAATGGGGCTTGGGATACAACAACCTGACGACTGAGGTCAACATGGAGTCTCCTTCACCCAGCGAGGGGACCCGCGTCAACTTCAAGAGCTCGTGGGGCGAGTACACGTACTATCTGCTCGCCCGCGACGTTCCCGGAGCGGTCTCCAACTGGGACCCGAGCGCCGACCAGGCCGACTTCACCCTGACCGCTCCCAACGTGCCAAAGCGCGGGACCGCGGTTAGTAAGCTGAACAGCGAGCTGGCACGGCCCGAGTACCACACTCTGCGGCTCGAGCTTCAGCACCTGCTCGATCCTCGCTGCTCACCCGACCCGCTGAGCAGCACTGTGACGGTTCCGGCGGTGCTTGACGGCGAGACTTCCGACGACTATGCGCAGTGCTTATCGCGCCTTGGGCTGCACGCAAACGTCACGACCCTCGCCGAGACCGATCTATCCGCCGCCAACGGCGGGGTGACCGAGACCAACCCGGAGGCGGGTACCTCAGTTCAACCGGGCGCGACGGTGGATGTCGCGGCCAACCCCCAGCAACCGCAGGTCAGCCAGGCTGATCCTCGCTGTGACGTCAACAACGGCAGCGGGAGCATTGGCGATCCCGGCAACCCGCCAGCAGACGGCACCGACTACCCCGCCTACCAGCTAGTCCAGAATTCCCCGTATCAGGCGACCATCGATCCCACGGGATCATCGTCGGCGCAGACGCAGATCCCTCTCCGGTGGGGTACGACTGGGTGGGGATGGCGACACACCCTCCAGAAACACACCTACACAATCGCTGATGAGCAGCAGACGATGCAAGCGCTCGCGACTGACACCAACCCAACCCCCGGCTTTGCTTCGACCAACCAATGGGACTTCCACCTGTTCTTCACGGAGCCTGACGGCTCGGGCGGCACGATTGCCTGCGTCAGAACGGTTCGCGTTGAGTACTACCAAGATCTAAATGCGGCGAGGGTCGGCGTGCAGGGAATCCGCGGCATCCAGAACTCCTACGCCGGCCTCTACCTCGGCGGGATTCCTGGACATTGAGCAGCTCCTACGACGATCCCTTCTACCAGCCGCCCGCCGATATCCAGGGCGCGGAAGCGCGTGCCTATGAGGAGAAGGTTCTCGAGCTGATGCGCGACGCGATGCTGCCTGACCACGGCGCTGTGATCCGACTTGAAGCCATCGAGTTGCGCGGCGAGCGCCCCGAGACCGAGGTCATCTTCATCTACACCGACACGCGGGAGCCCGGCCAGCACTTCGCAAAGCGGACATGGCTGTGGAAGGATCCGTTCCGTTGGCCGCTTCAGGACGATCCACGCTTTGCCGACACGCTCAATGAGCCGGCGTCGGTAGCTGCCCATGTCGGCGGCGCGTTCAGCTCCCACGAGTGCGATCTGATCGAGCTGCCGGACAGCAGCGAATTACGACGATAGTCACGTTTTGGTTCACAAACGTGACTATTTGTAGGGCGAAGCTCCGGCGCTTGCCGGAGGTACGAGGCGGCCGAGCGGCATGGTCGTAACGGAATTGCCGCTGGTCCGAAGGAGTGAAGGTGGAGGACTACATCGAGGCCGCCGATGGGCGCTTGCTAGCCGAGGCTGCCCAGGGCGACTAGGCTGCGTTTAAGGTCTTGTTACCGGCGCTGGTTGCCGCTGGTCACGGGCTATCACCTTCGTCACGCGAGCGCGTGAGCTGGCGTTCGATCTGACCGCAGAGACGTTCGCGGCGGTCATCGTCGGGTGTGGGAAGTTCGACCCGGCCCGAGAGTCGGCGCCTGGCAGCGTGAAATACGAGCGGCCCGAAAAATCAGCGTCGCTGTCCAGAGATTCGGTTCGTCCGTGTCGTCAACGATTACGTCCGGGCGTCCCAAGTGCCATCCCGTTCTCGTGGAACTGACCACGACGAGCAGCAGCGCTCCGCCGAGGAACCTACGACGAGCTTCGATCTGTCCCATCGACGGCAGACCATACTGGCAGCGACCGGCCGCCCACCGCGGACGCCAACGAGTGATCGCTCACTGGGCGCGGGCGCGGCGATGCTCACAGCCTGGGATCCGGTCCTCGCCACGCGACCAACCAGCCGCCGGCCCCCGTCGCGACAGGGGAACGGTGACCGAACGCCTCATGCCGCTTCCTCGCGGAAGTCCAGCTACACCTGAGCGGTCGGTCGCGATGGTCTGGCTGCCGGGTACCAGAGCGGGGCGCCGGCTCATCCGGGCAACACCGGGGGGGAGTCCGTCATGTGCGAGCGGTTCCTGCGCCCGTGCGCATCCTCGCGAAGCCGAGGACTCCTTGTCGTCCCGTGCGGCGGCCGTCGCGTCGCTGCGAGAAGAACCGTTCGGACTCGCAGCACGTGCAGTAGCGATAGATCTTTTCGACCTGGCATCCGGCCGCGGTGAGCTGCTGCGCCGCGCAGGCCCACAGGTCGACGTGGTGGTCTGCGGAGGCGGCGGCGTGGCCGAACCCGTCTCGAAAGCGGCGCGCCAAGTCCGCGCTCACGCTAAAGCAACATGGTCCGATCGCCGGGCCAAGCGCTGCCCGGAGCGGGGCGCCTCCCAGCGCCGTCGCGACCGCCGTTCCGATATCGCCGATGAGGCTTCGCCAGCCAGCATGGACCACCGCCATCGCCGGGGGGTGATCACGCACCACCGCTATCGGGATGCAGTCCGCCGTCAGGGTCAGCAGCGCCCGGCTGGGATCGTCCGTCCAGATCCCATCCCCTGGCGGGTCCTTGCCCTGCTCGAGGACTCCACGGTGCTCGGCGCGCACCATGAGCGTCCCGTGCTGCGGAAAGGCCAGGCTGCATTTCCACGGATCGACACCGAAGGCTGCCAACAACCGCTGACGGTTAACCCTCACGGCCTCGCTGAAATCGCCTGTCGTGAACCCGAGGTTCAAAGAACGAAAAGGCCCGTGGCTTAGCCCGCCAATCCTCGTACTGAAGACAAACCGCCAGTCGCCGCCCGGATCCCAGCCGAGGACGGGCAGGCCGTCGCCACTCCCCGCGAGGCCAGCAATCCCCATCACCTGACTCTACCCTCCCGACGCCATCACACCGGCAGAAATGTCGCCAAGGTAGCCACGGAATCGAGACTGCCGCCTGCCGTCGAACGGAGTCACGCCAGCGAAGTCGGCGTGTCAGAGAGGATCGACCATCGGACGCTTTCACCGCCCCTTTGGTCGGGCGCCGCCATCGTCTCAGCTACCAACGCTGAGCGAACAGCTGGGAGCCCGCGCGCTGGGCCCGGAGTCAGCGATTTGCGCGTTCTCACCGTTCGCCGTAGCCCTGTGTCGGGCGCTTTCGCGGTTGGACCGGGCCCTGCCCGCGCTGGAGGCCGTGAACGGCACGGTCACGGCTCTCGACGCGCCGTCTGCTCCGCATCCCGGCTCCCATGGAGTGAACCCAACACAAGGCGCTCATGCTTCGCGCGCGGCTCGCTAGGCGGCATGCGCAACTCGTCCAATGGCGTGATGAAATCGCCTCTCAGACGTATCATTCTCAGAATGCGCATGCGCATCACTATCGTTGGCCCGATGAACGGCGGAGGAGACGAGCCGTGATCGGAGCCAGGGCGGTCGGGCGGCTGCCTTGGGCCGCCATCGGAGCCGGGCTCGTCTTGGCGGGGTGTGGTGGCGCGGCGGCTCCCACCGCCGCGTCCCGACGTGGCCCCGCCAACGGATTGGCGCCGAACGCCCGAGCCGTGTCACCCAAAGGCGCGCAGCGCTGCACCGAGGTCTACTGCGTCCCGCAGGCTGTCCCACGTGGCCCGGCCAACGGATCGGCGCCGAACGCCCGAGCCGTGTCACCCAACGGCGCGCAGCGCTGCACCCAGGTCTACTGCGTCCCGCAGGCTGTCCCACGCGTTCCCGTCACCTTCGCTACGCCGGGCTGACGGGAACGCTGGCGCCCCCGAAGGACGGTGAATTCCCCTCGCCGGCACGAGGTCTTTACGTCAGTGCCGTGGGCTTAGAAACGATGGACGGGCGCTTCAACGCGCTGGGCCGCCCCGTGGCGCCGACTGCCGGACCTACGCTGTGCAGATCAAAGGCCTCGTCGCAGACGACCATCGCTGAACGGACTACCTGGGGTGTCAGCTGCGGTCTCACATAGGAAGGATCACCGAACAGTCGACGAGCTCGGGCTGGCTGCTGCTTCTCGATCCAAGCACGAGCGAGCTGTGGGCGGTCGGCGCCTGCTGGATTCAGGCGAAAGCAGCAGCCCGCCGTGTGACGGCGCGGCCGTCGTCCTGCTGTCGAGCCGCATGGAAAGCGGCAGCGCACTCGTCGTTGCGGTGCGTGGCTCCGGCTGTCCGGAAGCGGCAGCCCAGCACGAGCGATCGCCCGCGCCGGTCGTGGCTGGTTCGCGCGGAGAGCGGTAGCGTCGACGGTTGCCATCGCGCTGCGAGGGCTTCCGGATCTGCGTGAACGGGGTCACGTCATGAGGGCTCTGCTGAGGCTTCCGCTTCGGCGTGGGTGCGACCGGTTGGGCTTGTGGCGGAGCGTGCAGTCGTCATCCCGACGAGCGGGTTGTCCGTCCTGACCGGCGGCTCCGGTCGTCAGCGCAGGGTGAAGTTGAACCGGCCGACGATCAGCGAGCCGTCGCGTCCCGGAAAGTCGCCTCCTTCGGGGCCGGCCTGGCCGGCGTTCGGCATGAAGGACACCGTGCCGCGGTATACGCCACGAGGGATAACTCGGGTGGACGGCTCGAAGGTGGTGAACCAGGCACGCTGTCCAGCCCGTACGTTGGACTGGGTGCGGCTCCCGCCCCCGCCGGTGTTCCCGGGGTTCTCGATCTGCCACTCGTACCAGGAATTGGTGGTCGTGGTGGCTCGGTGGGCGATGAAGCTGGCCGTGATTAGGACCTGGCCGGGTTGTGCCCATCTCACGCGCTGGTATCCGTGCGGGATGCGGTCGTCGCACGCGACCATGTCTGGCTGGTTGTGGTCGAGATCGCCCTGCGGGCCGTCGTCGCAGTAGTGCTTGGCGCGAGCGACGGTGGCCGTGACGGTCGACGCGACGTCCCTTGCCGCGATGGTCGGCTGCTTGCCAGCTACCCAGCCGGCAAGCGGACACTGCGGCCCCAGCGCCCGGAAGACGTCTCGCTCCGACCCGAGGTGGTGAGCGGCGGCGAATCGCGCCCACTGAGCACGCGCTTCAGCGGCGGTCACGTGGTGCTCCCGTCGCATCACCTCGCCGAACTGCTTCCACGCGGCGACCAGCGCGGGATTCGGCTGATCGCTGCACGTCTTCCCGTCGGTGTAGGTGACGGTCGTGACCGCGTTCGGGGCGCGGAGCGCCGGATATTCGGAGAACCCGATGCCCTGACATCCGCCCGCGTAGCCGCCGAGCGCGCTGCCGGTGAAGTCGCGACAGTTCCCCGGCGTCTCCCGGAACACGATCAGATACGCGCCGACACCGCCGACCGTGGCCTCGGTCCGCGTCGCCCCAGCGGGCGTGTGGTAGGTGATGCCCTTCGCCCGCGGGCCCAGCAGCCCGGCGAAGATCATCCGCCCGCTCCCGGACGGGCAGGCGTAAACATGACTTGCCGCTTGGCGCGCGATGACCCGCCGCAGGTTCGCTCGCTGCGCGCTGGTGGGCGGAAGTTCGGCCAGTCGCTGCTTCAGCGTCGCGATCGGGTTCCAGTTCGCGCAGTAGCTGACCGCGGCGCCGTTGCCGTAGTCGGTCGGCATGAATCCGCTCGCTACCCATCCGTGCATCGATGCGCTGACGAACCCATGGCCCGCCGCATCCGTCGCTCCGCAGCGATCGAAGACGCCGTCGTCAGGGCTGATGAGATGGAACTTGTGGTCGTTGCCCCACGAATAGTCGATCCCGAGCGAGCCGAGCTCGCCGTACTCGACACGACCGACCTGGATACAGATGTCATTGCGGTTCGTCCGTACCAGTCGCAGGCCCCAGGGCGGGCCGCCGTCGGGATCTGCGACCCGGATCGGCAGCATCCGCGTGCCGGCGATGGTCTTCCCGAGGCCTACCTGTGAGGAGGCGGGGTAGTACACGTCCGGCTTCCCAGCGCTGAACCAACCGGCAAACGCGCCGACGGCGGCCGCCGGCGCTGTCACCACCACGAGGGCCGTGATCACGCTCGCGACGGTGTGACTGCGGATTCGCGACAACAGCCGCGCGCGCCACCCGAGATGCGCCCGTCGAGCGGCAGCCGTCTCGAGCGCGCTGCCGAACTGATCGAAGTAGTCGTTCATCGCTCCTCCAGGTCGGTTCTCAGCGCCCGCAGCCCGCGGCTGACGCGTTGCCTGACCACCGCCGCCGAGCAGGCCAACTCCCGTGCGATCTCGTCGTATGAGCGCTCCTCGATAACGTGACGCATCACGGCTGCTCGCTGATCTGCTGGCAGGGTGTCCACCAGATCCACCAGACCGGCGTCGAGGCTCACGAGCTCCTCGACGCGATCGAGTGCGGTGTCGGTCAGCACGAGCGGCTCGATCCCGAGCCTGCGTCGGGCCGCGCTCTCGACCCGCTGCCGACGCCGGCTCTCGCGAAGCTTGTTCTTCGCGATACCCAGCAGCCAAGACCCCACAGACCCCTGATCTTCCTTGAACCGCGGGGAGGCGATCAGCGCCGCCGCGAATACCTCCGAAGCGAGATCCGCCGCAACCTCCCGGTTCCCCGTCTCACGCAGCGACCAACGCAACACCAGCGGCAGATAGCGCCGGTACACCACGCCGGCTGCGTGGCTGTCGCCGGCGGCCATCCGGTGGACGAGCTGAGCGTCGTCGATCTCTTTCGCCATTCGGTCCTAGTTGAC
>JBAQGP010000216.1:0-7096 GCA_049287845.1 Solirubrobacteraceae bacterium
GTTCTCACGCGCATTTGCCGAGCTGGCGCGCGCCCGGTCGGTCGCCCCCGTGCAGGTCCTGTCGCGGGCCAGCTCGGAGCTGGCGGCCGGCGAGCTCATGCAGCGCGCCGACGCATGGCGCGCGGTGGCGACCGAACGCTATCTCGAGCGCTGTCGGCTGAAGACGGGGGTGCTGTTTCGCGCCGCCTGTGAGCTGGGCGGGCTTGCGGGCGACGACGAGGGCCGCCTGCCCGGGCTGGCGCTGTTCGGCGAGCGGATCGGGCTCGCCTTCCAGCTGCTCGACGACGTCCTGGACGTCTCGGGCCCTCCCGAGCGCACTGGTAAGCCCCGCGGTGCCGACCTGCTCGACGGCACCGTCACGCTGCCCTTCATCCTGGCGCGTGAGCGCGATCCGGAGCTGCACGTGCTTGATCTGCGCGGCATCCGGACGCCGGAGCAGGCCGCCGCGGTCTGTGCCCGCATCGCCGATACCGGCTCGCTGGAGGACACGCGCGCGCGGGCCCTTGAGCTGGTGGCCAGTGCCAAGGCGGAGCTGCCTGACATGCCCGCCCGCCAGCGCAGCGCGCTGGAGCTCATCGCCGACGGCGTGGCCGAGCGCTATTCGTAGGGCCGGCGGACCGGGGAGAACCTCCCCTCCCGTCCCGCCCGCCCTACGGGCGTGACGTTTAGAAGTCCTCGGGGAGGATGAGGTCTGCGTTGAGCGCTGACGCGAACCGCTCGATCTCCTCGGTCATGTTCGCCTGGGTGAGGCGACGCAAGTCCGCGAGCATGTCGGTCAGTCCGTCGTCAAGGTGCTCTTCGAGCGCGTCGACCTGATCTTGGTCGAAGACGCCCTCGTCCGTCCAGTGGCAGTTTGGGCACTGGAGGATGAGCTCCCAGAAGCCCTGGGGCGCCTCTGACCAGTCGATCGGCTGGACCAGCTGGCAGTCACACTCGGGACAGACGTGCAGGCCCGGATGGGTCGTCTCCTCGGCATAGAACCGGACGACTTCGATCGTCCGCCCGCTCGGGAGGACGATGCGACGAATGGAGTGGCGTTCAGGATGGTTGCTCATGGCTGCTCGCCTGCTTTATCGGCCCGCTGCCCCCCCAGCTTGAGCGCGACGCACGGATCTTCGGCCCTTCTTACCTCCGGGGTGCCGTGCGACCGCTACGCTTGTCGTCCCCCCCACATTTGGAGAGGCCGAGAAGCAATGTTCCGTAACCCAGGTATAGACGCGATCGTCGTCCTCATCATCGTTCTACTGATCCTCGGTCCCAAGCGCCTTCCCGGGATCGGTAAGGGCCTGGGGTCGGGGATGCGCGAGTTCAAGGAAGGGATCACCGGCGAGTCCAAGGACGACGACGACAAGCCCGCGCTGTCGGAGGCGAGGGCGATGCCGGAGGCCAAGCCGAGCTCCAGCGAGCCGGCCGCCACTCCCGGATCCGGCCCGGCCGGGTCCGAGCGCTCCTAGCAGCGCACCGGGACGTATCCATGGCGAAGGTTCTCCGGCCCATCGGGTACGAGGAACGCCTGAGTATCGTCGACCACCTCGGCGAGCTCCGCAGCCGCCTGTTCGTGTGCCTGGCGGTCCTGGCCGTCGCGTTCGCGCTCTGCTACTGGCAGAACAACGTCCTCCTGAACCTGCTCAACAAGCCGCTGCCGCCGCCCTCGCAGACCGGGTCCAACAAGATCGGCGGCCTCACCCGGGACAGCGCCACCGCGTCCAAGGACCTCGCCCGATCGGCGAAGGCGTTTGACGCGCTGTCGGGCTCATCGGACCTGTCGGCCGCCGACCGGGCCCTGATCGCCCAGGCGGCGGGCTCGCTGGAGTCGGCGGCCAGGGCGCTGCCTCAGAAGAGTCCCAAGAACCTCCCGATCACCATCGGCCCGGGCGAGGCGTTCACCACCACGTTGACCGTGACCTTCTACGCGGCGATCCTGCTCACGCTCCCGATCCTGCTCTACGAGATCTTCGCCTTCTGCGTACCGGCGCTGAGCCCCTCTGAGCGCAGGGTGGCGACCCCCGTGGTCGTCGCCGCGCCGGCGCTGTTCGTGGCAGGAGTGGTGTTCACCTACCTCATCGTCCTGCCGGCGGCGGTGAAGTTCCTGCAGGGCTACAACTCCGGCCAGTTCGACAACCTGGTCCAGGCCAAGCCCCTGTACTCGTTCGAGGTCGTGACCATGGGTGCGATCGGGCTGGCCTTCCAGCTCCCGCTGATGCTGCTCGGCCTGCGCCAACTGGGCGTGATCAATGGCAGCACCCTGACGCGTCACTGGCGCTACGCTACGGTCATCGTCGCCGTCATCGCGGCGGCCATGCCCGGGGCCGATCCGGTCACCACCGGACTCGAGACCGCCCCGCTCGTCATCCTTTTCCTTGCCAGCATCGTGTTGCTCAAGTACGCCGACCGCCGTGACGCCAAGCGCGCCGCCGCTGAGCTGATCACCGTCGGCCCTCCGGACGCGGGCGAGTCGGACTGATGCTCTTCGATCTGCGCAGCCGCGGCCGCCGGCGCACCGTCCAGACGGTGTACCTGGGGCTGGCCGTGCTCATGGGCGGAGGGTTGGTCCTGTTCGGCGTCGGCACGGGCAGCGGCCTCGGCGGCCTGCTCAACGCCTTCACCGGCAACGGCTCCAGCAACCAGAGCCAGCTCATCAGCTCGGCGGAGAAGACCGCGCTCAAGCAGACCCAGCAGAACCCCTCAGACCCCGCGGCCTGGGGCGCCCTGGAGACCGCCCGCTACCAGAACGCCTCCAGCAGCGGCTTCAACACCGCCACCAACACCTACACCACCGCGGGCAAGAAGGAGTTGGGCAAAGCCACCGACGCGTGGCAGAGGTACGTCACGCTGAGCAAGAGCCCCTCCAACGACCTCGCGATCTTCGCCGGCAACGCCTACGCCACCCTGGGTCAGTACGCCAACGCGGCCTCCGCCTGGGAGTACGCCACGCAGGCCGACCCCACCGCGGTCAAGAGCTTTGAGTGTCTCGCCATGACCGCCTACGCCGCCCAACAGACCCGCAAGGGCGACCTTGCGGCCGCCAAGGCGACCAGCATGGTACCCAAGGCGAGCCGCAAGGCGATCACCGCCCAGATCAACCTGGCCAAGACCCAGCCCTCTGCCGCGCAGGTCTGCTGATGGCGATCCCCGGGGCCGGGGTAACATCGGCGACACCCCGGGCCGTTAGCTCAGCTGGTAGAGCAGGGGACTCTTAATCCCAAGGTCGGAGGTTCGATCCCTCCACGGCCCACTCCGAAAGCCCCGGAATCCCGGGGTTTTCGTGCTTTTGGGAGGTGTGCCAATCGCGTGGCATGTCCCCAATGTGTCCCGGGATCGGCGTAGCATTTGCCACATGCCGAGCTCATTCCAGCCTCCGACCGGACATGTCTTCCGGGTCGAGCGGGCGCGAGGGCCGGCCTGGTACGCCAAGTACCGGCTGCCGGATGGGCGGCAGGTGCAGAAGAAGATCGGCGCGGCATGGACCGAGCGCGGGCGACCGGCGGCCGGCTACTACACCAAACGCCTGGCCGAGGCCTGGCTCCGGGACGTCCTGGACCAAGCCCGCCGCGGCACGTTGCCCGGGATGATCCGGACCGGGGCGACATTCGCCGACGCCGCCGCCGAGTACCTGCGCTACATCGAGCACGACCGCGGCCGGAAGCCCTCGACGGTACGGGGCTACCGGTCGGCGATCGACGCCCACCTCCTGCCGGCGTTCGGATCGCTGGCCCTGGAGGACGTCACGACGGAGGCGATCGAGCGGTGGCTCGGCGGCTATGAGGGCTCGGCCCGGAGCCGGAACAAGCTGTTGATCGAGATCCATGGGATCCTGCGGCGGGCTCGCAAGGCGTTCGGTCTGCGCGACAACGCGGCCGCGGAGGTGGAGAAGCTCTCGGCGCCGTCGTCGGGCGACATCCAGGTCTTCTCGCCGGAGGAGGTCTGGGCGCTCGTCCGTGCCGGGGCGTCTGAGCAGGACGGCGCGCTGTTCCTGACGGCGGCGTTCACCGGGCTGCGGATGGGGGAGCTGCTCGCACTTCGCTGGCGGGACGTCGACTTCGCCGGCGCGACGATTCGGGTCCGCGCCAGCTACTACCTCGGCCAGCTGACGACGCCGAAGTCCGGCAAGGTCCGGGCTGTGCCGATGGCCCCCGACGTCGCCACGGCCCTGGCCCAGCTCGGCCGCCGCGAGCATTGGCTCGGCGACGACGACCTGGTCTTCGTCGGTGAGACGGGCACCTACCTCGACGGCTCGGCCCTCCGCCGGCGCTACAAGGCGGCGATCACCGCCGCCGGCCTCCGCCCCCTGCGCTTCCACGACCTCCGCCATACCTTTGGCACCCGGATGATCGCCAAGGCCGACATCCGCCGCGTCCAGGAGTGGATGGGCCACGCCGACATCCAGACCGCGATGCGCTATCTCCACTACGCACCGCACGCCGAGGACGCCGCCCTTGTCGCCGAGGCGTTCCGGGTCGACTCCGTGCCTACGAGTTCGCCTGAGTTGTCCTGAGTTCCAAGACGTCCCAAGTCGTCCCGGGACGTCCCAAAGACGTGGTTGAGACGTCCCACGGATCACGAGACGCTTGGACCATGACCACTCCCGTCATCGCGCCCTGGGTCCGCTGCACCGTCGCGGTCGCCGGAGTCGGGCGCGCTTGTGCCGCGCGTTCGGCGGTGGCCTTCACGCGGGCGCGGCCCGGGACGTCGTGGGACATCTTGCCTCCAGCACCCAGTGCGTACAGTGTGAATCTGTACTGGCGGAGCGGTGTGGGGACTCGACCCATCACGACCGATGACCGACCGACCTCTCGCTTCGGCGGTTCGATCTTCGCGGGCGCTTGGTGCTCGGTCATGCCGATGGCGAGCGTCACCGTCATCTTTTGTCTCGGCCCGTGCCAGGCTGACCCAGCTCACACTTTCACGGGCCAACCGATAGCCCCAACCGCCAGCCCGGTCGGCAACGACAGCCACGAAGAGCACCACGAGTCCAGCGCCGCCGCGGTCCGCGCGACCGAGACCGCCGGCTGCGCCGGCTCCCGCTGCTGACCTCGCTCGCGCTCGGTCAAGTTCACGCGGCCACCAAGGTGATGTGCGACGCCGCCCTGCATCTCGCCGAAAGGAGGACGCCCGACGCTGCGTGCGGATCTAAGCCGATGCCTATGCGGCACCCAGTCGGTGCCGACTTCGTGGCCGGAGACGATCACCGCGGTTCGCGCGGCGGATAGGCTCCGCAGGTGGCCTCGCAACCACAGTCCGATGTCACGAAACCTGCTCCGACGGTCACCGAGGCGGTGACAACCGCGCTCGGGCTCGGCTGGCAGATGGCACGGCTCTTCGCGGGCCAGCTCAGTTCGAACGGCAAGCCAAAGTTGGACGACGATCTCCCCGGGCTGAGCAAGCTACCAGCCGCCTCGCTCGTCGAACTCGGACTCGTGCAAGCCGACACTGCGCTGATCGAGCTCGAAGCGTTCCTGGGTCCCAACACATCCCTACCGGGGACCCAAGCAGTGCACGGTGAGGTGAGTAAGGAGCCCCCGGACCGCAACTCCATCCGCCAAGCGATCCTCGACCTGCACGTCGCCCTGCTGGTCAACCTGACCGCGGCGGACTACCGACTTGGCAAGGCCTATGGTCTAGGTCGCGCACTGGCCGATACCGCAGCGAGTCTGCAGGGCGAACCGGCCGCACGCCAGCGAGCCTTGGCTCACGCGCTCGAGCCGCACCGCGCGCTGGTGCTGGTCGGTTGGCTTGACGATCTCAAGACAGTGCTCCCAGCGCACTCGGGCCAGGCCGTGGCTGACTCGCTGCAACGGTGGGTGAACTGGGGCCAAGCAGCCAAGCTCGGCACTCTCGACGCGGAGGCGGTCAATCTGAACGCTCGCATTCTGCATCGATGCTCCCAGCGCTGGCGAGCATTGCTGTCGGGCGAGAAGCAGGCGAAAGACGTACTTGAGATCGGCGATTACGTCACCGCCGCGCAGGGCATGCTCCGCCGCGGTGGTGCGATTGCTCGCGCGATCGCCTGGCGACTAAAGGTGCCGTTGACCCTCGCGGACGCGCTCATCGTCATCGGCATCTGGCTGATGTTCAAGAACCACAGCAGCGCCCAAGTACTCGCCGGCCTGGGCACGGTAGCCGGCGGCCTGGGAATCACCTGGCGCAGCGCTGCCGCATCCGTTGGGCACCTGTCGCTCAACGTTGGCAGCCCACTATGGGCGGCGGAGATAGATCTGGTGGTGGGCAGCCGCTTGACACCGCCACCCCAGCGCGACTACCTGCCGGGCCTCAAACGGCCGGCGAGTCGGTGGAGACGAGCCTGGCGCGAGCTGTCGACGCGCGACCCCGAAGCACCGCGCGGTTCACCAGACGACCAGAACGCCGACCCGGTCCAGCACGGCTCTGCGGCGGCCGAGCCACGCGATCCCGATAAGAGTGAAGGCGCCCAGGTGCCACCCGCCGCCGCGGACGCGGGCGAGTGAGGCTCGGGCGCAACTTGTCTCCCGGTCGGCGGCAGGAGAGAGAAGCGACGACCCTCAGAGTCGCTGGGTGTGCCCAGAGAGCGCGAGGGCGCCCGGCCGTGGACTCGATGGTCGTGCGGAGCGTCGGACCGGGGACGAAGGCGATCGCGCGGCTGCGGTACCCGGGACGATCCAGATCGTGGCGAAATAGGACTCGTCCGGCGATGTCGGCGGCTGGCGAGTCCTGTGTCGCCAACGGCATGGCGAGCCGGGATAGTCCCGATCGACGAGAGCGATGCTGGCTCAGGCCGAGTCGGGGGAACCACGCGAACTGCTGTCGGCACGAAACTTAGCCGTGGAGCAGCGAGCCCCGATCGGTGCTGCAGTGGATGGTGCGGAGCGCGGCTTTCTCGCAGACTTTCTCGTCCTTCATCGCCCGATATCGACGGGGTCGGGTCGTGCGCGGTCTGGACCTTCCGGCCGCTCGCCTACCGTCCGCCCGATCTGGCGGTTCATTAAGCGTTTGACCCACAACCTGTCACCGGACGTGTCGCCACCCCGCCCCGAGCGGGGGTGCACGCGTCCACCGACCCGACCTGACGAGTCCTTTCGTCTATGTAGGACTCGCCCCCCGGCGCCGACGGCGGGGCGGG
>JBAQGP010000217.1:0-3293 GCA_049287845.1 Solirubrobacteraceae bacterium
GAACCGACTGGGCATAGGGCACGATCTCGCGCACGCGCCGGCGCGTGACCAGGAGCGCCAGGCTGGACCAGAACGACAGCAGCATCACCCACAGCAGCAGCGATCCCTGCTGCGTGGACCAGACCGCCGCCGCGCGGTAGACCAACGGGGTCGTCGTGCTCGAGCCGCTGGCGACGATGTTGTAGGAGAAGTCCGAGCTGATGAACGCCACGTCGAGGATCACGAACGCGATCGCCGACATCCCGAGGATCGAGTACATCGCGCGGCGCCCTGAGTCGACCCACTCGGCGCGACCGGACCGGGAGCCGTAGAGCGTCGCGCCCAGCCCATAGACCGAGCTCACCAGGCACAGAAGGAGTAGGACGCGACCGGCGCCGGCCATCAGGCGGGACCCATCAATACGAGCCGGATGCTGCCTGGTACTTGGAGGGGCACTTCGTCGTGAGCGTATTGGCCTCGCCGACGAACGCGCCACTCCCCGTGCCCTCGTGGACGTCGACCAGGACGCCCCGGCCCGGCGCGAACGGATCCGGGATCTCACCGGTGTAGCGGACCGGGACCGACATCCTGAGCTTGGGGTCGCGCACCCGGAACATCAGAACCCCCCCGTTGCGCTGCACCGAGCCGTTGAGCACGGTCCCGGCCAGAACGTAGGTCTGGCCCGGACGGGCCTTGTGGACCAGCTGCGACGCGGTGACCTCGTCGCGGCCGGCGGCGAAGCTGGTGTAGACCAGCGCCGACGCCAGGAGCACGGCGACGGTGAGGGCGACTGTGAGGCGGATGGCACGCTTGCGACTCGGATCCATGCCGTGACCCATTTTCACACAGATGCTCGGCGCCCCACCCCTCTCCCAGATCCCAGCCTCCGCTCACGGCCGATTGTTAGCGACACATTAAGGCCCAGGAGTTTATGGCTCGGGCGCGAAACCTTTTCGCAGTGTTGCCGTTCCTCGCCTATGACAGTGCTAGCTAGAACCAAGAGCGGCGTCGACAGGATCCGGCGCCACCGCGAGGGGCGACCGGTACATGCCGCGGCGCGCAACGCCGCGCCGCAAGCGGCTGTCAGCGCCGAGCACAGCACCTCCGGCACGCGGCGCCGGCGTGAGGCCGGCGGCCTGCAGGACGAGGCGGTGTACACGTGCCAGTGCGGCTTCGTGTTCCACGCTCCGGTGTCGACGTCGGTCGGCTGCCCCCATTGCGGCGGCGCGCAGGCCTGGTAGACCCCCCCACTGGCCCGCGGCGGCCATGCGAACTGATTGAATCCCCGGCTCGGGAGACGCCGGTGGAGGTACGTTCGCCGTGAAGAGAGCCGTCATCACCATGCTGGTGAGCTGTGCCGCCCTGGCCGCGGTGGCCGCGCCGGCGTTCGCGGCCGACCCGTACCCGGGCATGGAGCACCTGCACTTCGCCGCCGGCCCGTACCGCATCACGCCGGGCGCCAACCTCATCCTGCTCGACACCAATCACGTGCCCAAGCCACACCAGGACGGCTACATCGTCCGGATGGCGCCCAATCTCCGCTACGCCCGGTCCGGGGGGAGGTGCTGCGGCGGCATCCCGCGCGTCGACGTGATCCACCTGCATCACGGCGTGTGGCTGAGCAACGGGACCGCCGGCGAGGGCGAGGGCAACGGCATCGGCGGCCTGTACCCGTTCATGGCCTCCGGCGAGGAGAAGACGGTCTACGAGTTCCCCCACGGCTATGGGTATCCGGTGGGGGCCTCCGACGTCTGGATCCTCAACTACATGATCCACAACCTCACCGCCAGGGCGGCGCAGGTCTACATCACCTACGACCTGGACTTCGTGCCGGCCGCCTCGCCCGCCGCGGCGCAGATCACGCCGGTGCACCCGATCTGGATGGATGTCGAGGACCACCATGTCTACCCCGTCTTCGATGTCCACCGCCATAGCGGGGTCGACGGCAAGTTCACGTTCCCCGACATGGCCTCCAGGCCGTATCCGGCCGGCGCGCCGCCGCTCAACGAGTTCACCGTCGATCACCCCGGGACGCTCGTCGCCACCGCCGGCCACCTGCATCCGGGCGGCCTCTACGACGACCTCGATCTCATCCGCCCGGCCACCAGGCGCGCGACGGGCACGATCTCCGGCACGGTGCCCGACTCCGTCCGGCCCGACTCCGTCCGGCTGTTTCGCTCCAGTGCGCACTACTTCGACAGGCGAGGCCCGATCAGCTGGGACATGGCGATGACGGCGACGCCGTCTGACTGGCGCCCGCAGGTCAAGGCCGGCGACGTGCTGCGCGTCAGCACCACCTACAACACCACGCGCGCCTCCTGGTACGAGTCGATGGGGATCATGGTCGTGTGGGAGGCCTGGAACGCCGACGGCGGCGCCAACCCCTTCGCCCGCGCCATCGATCAGCGTGGCCATGTCACCCACGGACACCTCGCGGAGGACAACAACCACGGCGGCGCCTACCCGTTGAGCACCACCGCGACCGCCTTCCCCGATTGCTCGCGCACGACCGTCCAGATCTCCGAGTTTCAGTACAACCCCGGCGACTTCACCTCCATGGGCTCCAATCGCTGCACCCCCACCGTCACCCAGGGCCACTCGATCACCTTCGTCAACGACGACGCCAGTCCCCTGTCCCCCGGTAACCCCCTGAGTCCGACCAAGGCCTACCTGGACTCCGTCTTTCACACCGTGACCTCGTGCCAGAACCCGTGCGGGCTGAACACCGGGATCTCCTATCCGCTGGCCAACGGCTCCGGGAACTACGACTCCGGGCAGCTCGGGCTCGGCACCCCGGCGACCGACAAGCTGAGCTGGAGCACCCCGGCGAACCTCAAGCCGGGCACCTACACGTTCTTCTGCCGGATCCACCCGTTCATGCGGGGCGTGTTCCGCATCATCGGCTGACGCCGGCGAGGTGTGCGGCCGCCACGACGTGGCGTCGCCCGCCGAATCCTGAACGCACAGAGCACACACCGCCGCTTTCCAAAGCGTGTGCTCTACACCTACAGCGGGCTGAACGCTCAGAGCACACACCGGCCAAAACCGGACCGTGTGCCTTGAACATTCAGGAAGCGCCCGTTTCTCGGGCAATCTCCACGCCCGGGCCGGACGCCGGGAAGGCCAGCCGGCCCAAAGTAAACTCATTGGTTTAGTGCAGCGGGCCCGTGACCCCCTCGGCGGCCGCCACGATCTCACCGGCCCGCACCGCCTCGTAGGCGGCCTCGATGTCCGGGGCCAGGAAGTGGTCGGGCCCCGGCCCGCCCACCCCGCGCCGGCCGCCGGCGCCGGCACGCAGCGCCGCCACCACCGCT
>JBAQGP010000218.1:0-1775 GCA_049287845.1 Solirubrobacteraceae bacterium
CCCAGGTCCCGGGCGCGGTTCTGGGCCGCGGCGACGATCGCCGCTCGCGCTACGCTGCCCTCGAGGTCTGCGGGGGCGCTGAGGAGGAGCCGCTGGATCCCGGCACCGCCGCCGTCCGCGTCGGACCCATCAGCCGTCCCCAGCTTGTAGCGGTCAAAGCGGTAGGCGCTCAGCAGGGTCCCCTGGACCAGGCCCTCGGCGATCTCAGTGTCGGCGTCCGGAGGCATCCCCCAGCACAGCGTCCGCGCGCCCAGCTCGCGCGCGCGGTGCTCGACCACGGCGGCGGCGACGCGAGCCCGTTCGGCGTCGAGCTCGTCACGTGCGCCCAGGCCGGCCAGCATCACCCGGCGGCCGTCGACGTGGGTGAGGGCCAGATGCTTGAAGCGGCCCCTGGCCTCGCCGGAATCGAGCAGCGCCTCGAGCTGCTCGCGGGCGGCCTCGACCGGCAGGGGCTCGCTGTCGAACACCGCGTAGACGACGGTGTCGGCGTCGGTCGAGAGGGCCGGCGTCGTCGTCGTCTCGACGTGCACGGCGCGCCACACTACTACCATCGGGCTCCCCCGCCAGCGACCTCGGAGACGCCAATCGATGCCCAAGACAGTCATCCTCTCTGCCGCCCGCACGCCCATCGGCAAGCTCGGGGGAGGACTGGCCTCGGTGGACGCCACCGAGCTCGGCGCCACCGCCATCACGGCTGCGCTGGAACGGGCCGAGGTGGCCCCCGAGCAGGTCCAGCACGTGATCATGGGCCAGGTGCTCCAGGCCGGTCAGGGCCAGATCCCGTCGCGCCAGGCGCAGATCAAGGCCGGCATCCCCAAGGAGGTCTCCTCGGAGACGATCAACAAGGTGTGCGCCTCGGGGATCCGGGCCGCGGGAATGATCGACGCCGCCATCCGCGCGGGCGATCTCGACATCGCCGTGGGCGGCGGCATGGAGTCGATGTCCAAGACGCCCTACATCCTGAAAGGTGCACGTTTCGGCTTTCGCATGGGCGACGGCGCAGCGATCGACGCGATGATCAACGACGGGCTCACCAACCCCTTCAGTGGCAAGCACATGGCCCAGGAGGCCTCCGAGGTGGCCGCGGAGCTGGAGATGACGCGCGCCGACATGGACCGCTGGGCGCTGCGCTCCCACGAGCTGGCGATCAAGGCCACCGACGAGGGCCGTCTGCCCGAGGAGATCGTCCCCGTCACGATCACGGGCCGCAAAGGCGATACCGTCGTCGAGGTCGACGAGTCACCGCGCCGCGACTCCAGCCTGGAGAGCCTCTCCAAGCTGCCCCCGATCTTCCTCAAGGACGGCACCCACACCGCGGGCAACTCGCCGGGCGTCAACGACGGGGGCGGGGCGCTGGTGCTCGCCTCTGACGATTGGGCCAAGAGCAACGGCAAGACCGCCATGGCCACGATCGTCGCCCAGGCCGCGGTGGCTGACGACTTCGCCTACCTCGCGCGCACCCCGGCCAAGGCGGCACGGAAGGCGCTGGAGAAGGCCGGGCTGTCCACCGAGGACATCGACCTGTGGGAGATCAACGAAGCCTTTGCCTCGGTGACGCTGAACTCGATCCGGATGCTCGGGATCGATGAGGACAAGGTCAACGTCAACGGCGGCGCGGTCGCGCTGGGCCATCCCATCGGCGCCTCGGGCGCGCGCATCCTCGGCACCCTGGTGTACGAGCTGCGCCGTCGCGGCGGCGGTCTCGGCTGCGCCGCGATCTGCTCGGGCGGGGGCCAGGGCGACGCGGTGATCGTCGAGGTCAATGGCGGCTGACG
>JBAQGP010000219.1:0-1657 GCA_049287845.1 Solirubrobacteraceae bacterium
CTGCTGGGGACCACCGACGGCTACAGCAACATCCACGCCCCCGACGAGCGCGTGATGGTCGACGAGTTCGAGAAGGCGACCGTGGCCGAGGCCATGTTCTTCCGCGAGTTCGCTGAACGCCACCCCGCCGCGAGGTGAGTGACTCCTGAACGGTTGCCCCGGATGTCCGGTCCGGGGTCATCACTCCGATGCCGTTCGGTCCCTGACCAGCGGCTCTGAGGCGAGCAGGTCCATCCCGAGTCGCGCCGAGAGGAACCTCGCGACCTGCTGACCCCTGACGCTGTTGCCCGCTCGGTCAAGCGGCGGGGCGAACGTGCCCATGCCGCCCTTGCCGGGAGAGACCGTCACGATTCCCCCACCGATCCCGCTCTTCGCGGGAAGGCCAACGTCGTACAGCCACTCGCCGGAGCTCTCGTACAGTCCCGCCGTGACCATCACCGCGAGGGTGTGGTGGCACACCCGCGGGTCGATCACGGCTTCCCCGGTGACCGGGTTGACTCCCCCGTCGGCCAGCGTCGCCCCCATCACCGCGAGGTCGCGCGCGCTCACACGCAGCGAGCACTGTCTCGTGTAGAGGTCGACCGCCTCGGCAGGCTCGCAGTAGAGCGCGTCAAAGCTCTGCAGGAGGCGGGCGATGCTCTGGTTGCGGGCGTTGGTGGCGAGGGCGCTGCGGTACACCTCGTGGTCGAGCTCCAGCTCGCGGCCGGCGAACCGCGAGAGGCCGTCGTGGATGAAGCGCCAGCGCTCATCGGTCGAGTCTCCCGGGGCGAGGCTGGTGGCCGCGATGGCGCCGGCGTTCACCATCGGATTGGTGCGCCCACCGGCGCTGTGCTCGACGGCGCCGACCGAGTTGAATGGCAGCCCGGTGCTGTTGACGCCCAGCTTGCGTCGGGCCTCAGCGGGGCCGATCAGCCCACACACCAGCGCGAACACGAACGGCTTGGAGACGCTCATGATCGTGAACTCATGGTCGGCGTCGCCGCTGGCGAACACCGTCCCGTCGGTCGCGGTGACGCACACCCCGAACAGGTCGGCGGAGACGCGCGCGAGCGCCGGGTACACGGTGGCGACCTGGCCGCCGTGCTCTGAGCGATAGAGCGCATGCGCCTCGTCGACGAGCGCCTGGACCCAGGCGTCGCCCGGCAGCTCACCCGTCGAGACATGCACGGCCTCGGACGGCGGGACGGTGGCGTCCTCCGGCATGGGGGTCGTGGTCACGGGCGGCTCGGGGGGGTCCTCCGGCATGGGCGTCCTGGTCACGGGCGGCTCGGTGGTCCGGTTCCGAGCAGCCTGGCCTTTACGCCCCGGTACTCATCGGCGGTGATGGCGCCGCTGTCTCGGAGGGCTACGAGGCGCTCGAGCTCCTCGGAGACCACTCCGTCGCTGTGCGCGGGCTCGGTCGCATGGTGGGCGCGGTTCTCGCGCAGCCGCCGGACCCGCGCTCGAATGGCGGCCGCGGTGTCGCCTGCAGCCGCGGTGGGGAACTCCGCCACGGTCTCGCGACGCAGGAGGACGACGGCAAGGAACGCGAGCGCGACGAACACGATCACGCCCAGCGGGGTCCCCAGAGCCCGAATCGGGCGCCAGATGAGGACGAGGGTCACCAGGACGGCGAGGATCGCGTACGCGACGCCGGCACGGTCGCGCAGAAACGGAG
>JBAQGP010000220.1:0-4052 GCA_049287845.1 Solirubrobacteraceae bacterium
CGTGGTGAACACGTCGCCGGCGATGAGGGTGCGGTCGCGGGTGTCGAGGAAGGCGACATGGCCCGGAGAGTGACCCGGGCTGGGGATGACCTCGAGGCTGCCCACCGTGTCGGCCGCCCGCAGCCGCACATCCGGGGCGGTGGCCAGCTTGGGCCAGCTGCCGGTCAGCTTGCCCTCGACCACCTTCTCCCCGGCGTGTATGCGCGCGTCGAGCTCGGGCATGAGCACCTGGACCTCATCACCGAGCTTGCCCTTCAGCTCGTCGACCGAGCCGACGTGGTCGCCGTGGCCGTGGGTCAGGGCGATGCGGCGGATCGGGCCCCCGGCCGCCGTGGCCGCCGCGATGAGGGCATCCGCGGTGCGGGGCATGGTCGTGTCGACCAGGGTGAAACCGTCGTCCTCCCGCACGAGGTAGGCGTTGACGAAGCCGTAGCGGGTGAGCTGGATGAGGCGGTCGTTGAGCGGCGTGGTCTTCATGGCGTCCTCCGGTGGGTGGGCACATTGCCTAATATAATTAGGAATTTAGCTACTGTCGTTAGGCATGTCAAGGGCCTCTGTATCCTCGGCCCCGTGACCCGCCGACGCCCCGTGAGCAGCGCAGCTTGACGCCGGCCCGGGCGAGCCGGTGGGTCGCCGCCACCGCGGGGCCCGCGCTGGTGGCGGCGTGTCTGGCCGCCTGCGGCGGCTCCTCGTCCACGCCTCAGTCCACCCTGAACCGGTACCTGGCGGCGTGGAGCCACGGGGACTGGGCCGCCATGCGCAAGCTGGTGGCGGCGCCGCCCGCCACGTTCACCAGCGTCAACGCCGACGCGTTCAGCGCGCTCGGGGTCAGGACCGCGAGCTTCAGCGCCGGACGCCTCAGCCAGAAGGGATCCAAGGCGCAGGCACGCGTCACCGAGCGCTACGCCCTGCCCCGCGCCGGCGGATGGGAGACCGCCACCACGTTGCACCTCGTCCAGCGCAACGGGATCTGGAAGGTCGCGTGGACGCCGGCGACGATCAACCCAGGGCTCAGCGGCACCGAGCGCCTGGCCACCGTCCGCGACTGGCCGCCGCGGGCCGGGATCACGGGGGCCGGCGGAGCGTCGCTCATCGCCGCCCAGCATCTGGTCAACGTGGGCGTGGTGGGCAGCCGGATCAGGAACGCGCAAGAGGTGAGCGCGGATCTCATCGCCGCCGGAGCCCCGGCCGGTGCGGTCAAGTCCGCGCTGGCCCAGGCCAAGGTCCACCCGGCCTTCTTCGAGCCGGTCTTTCAGGTCTCACAGAGTCGCTTTGAGCAGCTCAAGGCCCAGCCGGGACCCCATAACGTCTACGCCGTGCCCGGCACCCAATTCCAGCGGGCCGCCGGCCGCAGCGCCCTCACGGCACAGCTCGCCGCGCATCTCGTCGGCACCGTGGGGCCCATCACCGCCGAGCAGCTCAAGGCGCTGGGTCCGCCCTATGACGCCGCCAGCCAGGTCGGCCAGACCGGCCTGGAATACGCGGCCGAGCGGCAGCTTGCCGGCACGCCCACGACGAAGGTGATCGTCGAGACCGCGGGCGGGGCTCTGGTCAAGACCCTCACGTCATTTCCGGGGCGCCCGGGACGCCCCCTGAGCACCAGCCTCGACCCCCGCGTGCAGCGCGCCGCCGAAGCAGCGCTGGCCGGCGTGCACAAGAGCGTGGCCATGGTGGCGATCCGCGCCTCCACCGGTCAGGTCCTGGCCGCGGTCTCAGACCCGGCCTCGGCGTCCTACAACACCGCGTTCCAGGGCGCCTACCCGCCGGGGTCCACCTTCAAGGTGCTCACCTCGGCCGCGCTGATCAGACAGGGCCTGTCGCCGTCGTCGCCGGCGAGCTGCCCACCCAGCATCACCGTGGACGGAGAGGTGTTCCACAACGCCGAGGGCGATCAGCCGGTCAGTACCCTGGACGGGGCGTTCACCGAGTCCTGTAACACCGCGTTCATCGGCCTGGCGACCTCCCACCTGCACGCCGGCGACTTCCCCGCGGTGGGCAACCTGTTCGGGCTGGGCCGCACGCCGCAGCTGGGGCTGTCCGCGTTTGACGCCAACGTACCCGCACCCCAGGGTCAAGCCGACCTGGCGGCCAGCGCGATCGGCCAGGGCCGGGTGACCTTCTCACCACTGGGGATGGCGACGGTGGCGGCCGCGGTGGACAGTGGCAGCGTCCGGGCGCCGCGGCTGGTCACCGGCGCGCCCGACGACCGCGTCGCGCCCGCGCCGCTGCCCGGTTCGGTGGCGGACGATCTGCGACTGATGATGGGACACGTCACCGCCAGCGGCACCGCTGCCGGGACGGGCCTGCCCACCGCGACGCACGCCAAGACCGGGACCGCCCAGTACGAGGCGGGCGGCAAGCTCAAGCTGGATGCGTGGCTGATGGGCTATGACGGCGACGTCGCCTTCGCGATCGTCGTCCAGGACAGCGGCGGGGTCAACGGCGGCCCGCTGGACGGGCCGATCATGGCCAGGTTCCTGACCGCGCTCGGCACCACCACGGGGTAGCCCTGCTGCCTGGCGCGCCGCGTCGCGTGTGCTAGAGCTCGCGCTCGTAGAAGAAGCTGACCGTCTGCACTCCGCCGGGACCGTGCTCGGTGTTGGTGAAGCCGAGGCTCTCATACAGGCGTCGGGCCGCCACATCAGCCTCCCCGGTGCCCAGCTCCATCGTGTCGGCGCCCTTGGCCCGCGCGACCTCCATCGTCTCCTCCATCAGCGCCCGGCCGATCCCCTGCCCGCGGCGGTCGGGCACGACATAGAGCTCGGCCAGGTAGGCCTCGAGCTTGGGGCTCCACAGCCCCGGCCGAAAGCGCGTCAGCGACAGCGCGCACGGCGGCTCGCCCGCCAGCAGGATGATGGTGTCCCCATCGCGGAGCAGCGCGCGGATGCGTTCCGCCATCTCGGCCTGGGGCGGAACGGGATCGTCGTACTCGGCGTTGAACGCGCGCAGGAGCCGCGCCACCACGTCGGCATCGTCGATGCCGGCCGCGTGGATCGGCTCCGTCACCGGGCTCAGCCCTTGCCGGCCAGGGTCCCCGCGGCAACGATGACCAGCACCGACAGGACGAGACGTCCCGGAACTTGGCGCTTCATGGCTCGAGCTTCCTCTCTCTCTCCGGCGGCGACGGCAAACCCGTGACCAGGACGTGACGCGCGCAGGATGGCACACCACCGCCAACGGCCGTCGCAGCTCTCAGTGACCGAGGGCCTCGGCGATCGCCGCGGCGAAGTCCGCGGGCGCCTCCAGGGGCGAGAAGTGCCCGGCGTCGGGAAGCCGGCGCAGCGTGACGGCGCTGAAGAACCCGTCGATCCGGTCGGCCCATTCGATCGGGAACAGAGGGTCATGGGCGGGCCACAGAACGCTCGTGGGCACGGCGATCCGGTCCTCGGGCGCCGGGGCCTGCTCGGCGAGGCTCCGGGCGACCGTGCCCGAGCCCGCCCGGTACCAACCGATCGAGGCCGTGAACGCGCCGGGCTCGCCATAGGCCGCGGCCAGGCGATCCAGCTGCTCTGGCTCGGGTGTGTAGCCCGGGCCTGACCAGTGCGTCCAGAAGTGCTCCAGGTAGGCGCGCGCCGCTGCCGGCGAGCCGTCGATGAGCCGTTCGGCGAGCTCCAGCCGGTGAAAGCTCTGATACCAGAACTCCCGCACCGCCCCCTCCGACAGCACCCGTGAGCCGGCGCCCGGCAGTGGCGGTGCGATCACCAGAGCGCGGACGGCCTCGGGCGCCACCCGCGCCATCTGCTGGGCGATCCGGCTGCCGATGTCGTAGCCGGCGACGACGGCCGGCTTGCCCGGACCGAAGCCCAGCTCGCGGATGAGCCCGAGCACGCCCTCGGCCTGCGCCGCCCCGCCGTAAGCGTCGGCCTGGGCTCCGACTGGCTTGTCGGACGCGCCGAAGCCACGCAGGTCGGGCACGACGACGACGGCGCCTCCGGCCACCAGACGTGGGACCACCTCGCGCCAGTCCTCATGATCCCCGGGCCAGCCGTGGAGCAGGACCACGGGGTCGGCGCCGGAGCCATGTCGCTCGTAGGCCAGGCAGAAGCCGTCGA
>JBAQGP010000221.1:0-2663 GCA_049287845.1 Solirubrobacteraceae bacterium
TCTCGGACATGCTCCCGTTCGCGCCGACCGCCGACCAGCGCCGCGCCATGGAGGAGATCGACGCCGACCTGGCCGCCGACAGGCCGATGCAGCGGCTGCTCATGGGCGAGGTCGGCTCGGGCAAGACGGTCGTGGCCCTCTACACGCTGCTGCGCGCCGTGGAGCAGGGCTACCAGGGCGCGCTGATGGCTCCCACCGAGCCGCTGGCCGAGCAGCATTTCGCCACCATCCAGGCGCTCATGCCGGGGGAGGCCGTGCCCATCGGGCTGCTGACCGGGTCCACGCCCGGGCGCCGGCGCACCGATCTGCTGGGCAAGCTCGGGTCCGGGGAGCTCTCGCTGATCGTCGGCACCCACGCCGTCATCGAGGATCCGGTGCAGTTCGCCGCGCTGGGCGTGGCCGTGGTCGACGAGCAGCATCGCTTCGGGGTTCGCCAGCGCGCGGCGCTGGACGCCAAGGCGGGCGACGGACGCAGCCCGCACGTGCTGCACATGACGGCCACGCCGATCCCGCGCACTCTGGCCCTGTCGCAGTACGGCGACCTCGACTTCACCGTGCTGCGCGAGCTACCCAGGGGCCGTCAGCCGATCCAGACCCACGTGTGCTCCACCGAACGCGAGCGCGCCCGCGCCTATGACCGGATCCGCGAGGAACTGCGGGCCGGGCGTCAGGCCTTCGTGGTGTGCCCGTTGGTCTCCGAGTCAGAGGCACTGGCCGCCCGCGCCGCCACGGTCGAGTTCGAGCGGCTGAGGACCGGCGAGCTGCGGGATTTCCGGGTCGTGCTGATGCACGGCCAGCTGCGCCCCGCCGAGAAGGCGGACGTCATGCGCGCCTTCGCGGCCGGGGAGGCCGACGTGCTGGTGGCCACCACCGTGATCGAGGTGGGCATCGACGTCCCCAACGCCACCGTGATGCTGGTGGAGGACGCCGATCGCTACGGGATCTCGCAGCTGCACCAGCTGCGTGGCCGCATCGGGCGCGGCGCGCACGCGTCGTTGTGCCTCCTGTTCGGGCCCAAGGGCTCGGCGCGCCTGCAGGCCCTGGCCGAGCACACCGACGGGTTCCGTCTGGCCGAAATCGATCTCGAGCTGCGTGGGGAGGGGGAGTTGGTGGGTACGCGGCAGAGCGGGCTGGCCCAATTCCGCGTCGCCGAGCTGCCTCGTGACCGCGAGCTGCAGGAGCGAGCGCGGATGCGCGCCGAGCACATCGACTCCGTGGATCCCGACCTCGAGCTGCCCGAGCACGCTCTGCTGGCCGATGCCCTGGCGGGCCTGTTCGGCGCCGAGGCGCGGGCGCCGATCCGGGCCTGAGCGCGACTCGGCTATGCGCGTCATCGCCGGCACCCATGGCGGCCGGGAGCTCATCGCACCAAAAGGCAGAGCGACGCGCCCCACCTCTGACCGAGTCCGAGAGGCGCTGTTCAGCATCCTCGGCGACATCCACGATCTGCGCGTCCTGGACCTCTTCGCGGGCTCCGGGGCGCTGGCCATCGAGGCCCTGTCGCGCGGGGCGGGACCGGCCACCCTGGTCGACTCCGCCGGGGCCGCGGTGGCCGCCATCAAGCGCAATCTGGACTCGCTCGGGGCCCAGGCCGAGGTGGTGCGCCAACCGGCCTCGCGGTTCCTCCAGGCTGCACTGCGCGACGGTCGTCAATACGATCTGGTCTTCCTCGACCCTCCATATCGCCACGCGAGCACCCTCGGACGGGAGCTGACGTCGGCACTGATGCCGATACTTGCAGCCGATGCGCGGGTAGTGGCAGAGAGCGACCGTCGCAGCCCACTCAGCCTCGGGATGGTGCTGCTCGACGAGCGCCGCTACGGCGACACCCTGATCCAGATTCATGCCGCTCGATAACCGCATCGCCATTTGCCCCGGCACCTTTGACCCGGTGACCTACGGGCATCTCGACGTCATCAGCCGCGCCGCCGCGATGTACGACGAGGTGGTCGTCGGCATCGTCAACCTGCCGTGGCGCAAGGGTCAGACACTGTTCTCCGCCGAGGAGCGAATCGCCTTTCTGGTCAATGCCACCAGCGACCTGCCCAACGTCACGATCGAGACCTTTTCCAACCTCCTGGTGGAATTTGCGCGCGAGCAGAAGGCGATGACGATCATCAAGGGATTACGTGCCATCTCCGACTTCGAGTACGAACTGGAGATGAATCAGCTCAACCGGCGTCAGGCGCCCGATATCGAGTCCGTTTACCTCATGGCCTCCCCCAAGTACAGTTTCCTGAGGTCGAGCGGTGTGAAGGAGCTCGCCACATTCGGCGGCGATATCGATGACCTGGTGCCCGTCGAGGTGGCCGAGGCCTTGAAGGAACGGGTCGGCCGTTGACGAAACAGAGGTCGCAAAATGGATGTCCTAGTACTCATTGACAAGCTGGACGATCTCGTCCACAACGCCAAGCCGGTCCCGCTGACCGACCAGGTCCGCGTGGACAAGGAGGAGATCTACGACATCCTCGATCAGATGCGGGCGACGATCCCCGAGGAGATCAAGCAGGCACGGTGGATCGTCAAGGAGCGCCAGGAGATGCTGGCCGAGGCCAAGCGCGAGGCGGAGCGCATCGTCAAGGAGGCGCGCGAGCGTCAGGAGCGGCTGATCTCCGAGGAGGAGATCACCAAGCAGGCCGAGCGCGCCGCCGAGGACATCATCG
>JBAQGP010000222.1:0-21736 GCA_049287845.1 Solirubrobacteraceae bacterium
ACCCGGCTGACCCGCGCGCTGCACTCGCGCAACCCCGAGCGCGCGATCCAGCGGGCGGCGGCCGCCGCGCCCGACTGGTCGAGCGGCACCCGCATCGGCGACGCGCTGAAGACCTTCAACGACCGCCACGGGCGCCGGGGAATGGCCCGCGGAGCGGTGGTCGTCATCCTGTCTGACGGCTGGGAGCGCGGGGACCCGGCGCTGGTGGGTCGCGAGATGGAGCGTCTCGCCCGCTTGGCCTATCGGATCGTGTGGGTCAACCCGCGTGCCGCGGCCAGGGGCTTTGCGCCTCGGGTGGGCGGGATGGCGGCGGCGCTGCCTCATTGCGATGCGCTGGTCAGCGGTCACAGCCTCGAGGTCCTGGAGGAGGTGGTCGACGCCATCGGCGTCCGCCGCGCCGACTCGGGTGCCCGCCCGAACACGGCCGCAGGGTGGGCGGACGGATGGACGGAGGGGTCGGCGGGAACCGATTCTGAGACGTGGCCCAGCGCAACGCCCGTGCCCGGGAGCTCGGTGGCGATGCCGTCAGGCTACGGGCCGTCGCGCGGGCGCACCACTCCAGGATGGAGTCTCGGACGATGAGCCCGCACCGTCCGCTCGGGCCGATACACGGCGAGCCCCCGCCCCCACCGCGGGAGCAGCCTGGCGGCTCCGGCGACCGCCCGCCCAAGATCTGTATCTACCCGGGCTGTGGGCGCCCAGCGGTTCCCCCGCATCTGCTCGGCGGCCCCCAGCCGAGCTTCTGTGACCTGGAGGAGCACAACGCGCTCACCGCCCACCAGGAGCGCCAACGACTGGCGGCCTCGCACCGTTCAAAGGAAGGAGTAGACGATGGCGAATGAGACATACCGCGCGGTGTTCTTGCGGGTGCACCCCACCGGCAAGATGGTCCTCAGCCTGACCACGGAGGCCGACGGCCACGAGGGCGACTACGCCCGTCAGGTTGCCGGCGAGCTGGGGATCCCACCGCTCGACGTCAAGGTGGTCCCGGCCGACCTCGACCGATTCGGCGAGGGGCACGGCTTCAACACGACGCCCTCGGAGCAGACCTCGGCCGCGGTGACCTCGGCGACCGAGAAGATCCTGGCCAAGGCCCGTCTGCTGGCCGGCATGGCGCTGGACGCCCCGCCCGATGCGCTGGGATGGGCCGACGGAGCGTTCACCGCTGGTGACGGCGCCGAGCGCTCGCGCACGATCGCTGACATCGCCATGTACGCGCACGGCACCGGCGCGCTCCCGCCTGGCATCGAGGGTGGCCTCGACGCCCAGACGGTCTACCGCGACTGATGGCGCGAGCGCCCGATCAGCCGACGGGGCGCAGCTTGGCGTCGATCTCGACGCCGACCTCGTCGGTGACCTTGAGCGTGCCGAACAGCGCGGAGTACGGCTTCATGCCCCACTCGGTCTGCTTGACCGTGGAGGTCCCCGTCACCCGCCCGTCGCCCGACACGGAGATGTCGAAGGCGATCAGGTTCACGCCGTTGACCAGCTCCAGGTCGCCGGTGACGTGGAGGCGGTCATCGCCGTCCGGGCGCACGGCCGTGGACTTGAACGAGATCGGGGTGCCCTTGAGCACCTCCTGGTTGATCGTCTGGGCGATCCCGTCCTTGTCGCCGGCGTCGAGCGACTTCACGCCGCCCGTGCCGTCGAGCACCGTCAACGAGGTGGAGTCAGCGGTGAGCTCGAGCACGCTCTGGGCCAGATCGTCGGCGAACTGGACGGTCGCGCCCCAGCGCTCGACCGCGATGAGCAGGTTGTGGCCCGCCTTGGACGCCGCGCCCCCTTTGCCCGTGCGGACCAGCAGCTTTCCGTCCTGGGGTCCCAGCTCATACGTTCCCGGCTGTATCGCCATGCTTCGATCTCTTTCTGTCTCGCCACTGCGGTTGCACCTCAGAACATACCTGCGAAAGGACACCAGAACATGATTGAGCTCGACCATCCGATCCCCTCGGACAAGTCGATCGACGACAAGTGGAAGCTCGTGCTCGACCTCGAGCGGCTCGTGCCCTGCGTGCAGGGCGGCACGGTGAAGGAGACCGTCTCAGACGACCAGGTCAAGGCCGAGATCCGCGTCAAGATGGGCGCGATGTCGATGCGCTTCACCGGCACGGTGACCGTCGTCGAGCAGGACGCCGAGGCCCACACGGCGCTGCTGCGCGTCAAGTCCCGCGAGGCGGGCGGCTCCGGACACGCCAACGCCGACGTGAGGTTCGACCTCGCCGACGGGGGCGGCACCATCCACACCGCCGCACAGATCACCGGCAAAGCGGCGTCGATGGGGGAGGGCACCGTCGCGACCGTGCTCGATGCGCTGATCAAGGACTTCCTCAGCAACTTCGCGGCGGCCGCGTAGCCGCCGCGAAGGCGAATTGCGATGCCGGTACGCACGATGCGGGAGGTTCAGGCGGGTGAGGTCCCGATCGACGGTGGGACAGCCGTCCAGGACCATCCCGACCGTCCCGTGTTTCGTGGCAACGGCGAGTACGACTACGTGTGCGCCTCGTGCGGCAACGTCCTGGCCGCCGGCATGGACCCGCAGTACATGACCCGCCGCGTGCGGGTCAGGTGCGGCCGCTGCCGCACGGTGAACATCGCCGCCGAGGTCCCCGTCCAGGCCGCCCGGCGCCCGAGGGCGGACGGGTGAGCTGATGGCCTTGGTGCAAGAGGTGGGCGGTGGGGATGGCACCGGCCAGAAGCGGCCGTTCGGCTTCGGGCCCATGATGCGCAAGGAGGACGAACGGCTGATCCGCGGGCGCGGCGTGTTCGTGGACGACGTGCAGCGCCCCGGGATGGTGCACGGCGCGATCCTGCGCAGCCCCTACGCCCATGCGCGGATCGTGTCCGTCGACGTTTCGGCGGCGCTGGCGCACCCCAAGGTGCTCGGTGTCATCACCGGGCGCGACCTCGAGGCACGCGAGACGGCGTGGATGCCGACGCTGTCGGGCGACACCCAGGCGGTTCTGGCCACCGACAAGGTCCGCTTCCAGGGCCAGGAGGTGGCGTTCGTGATCGCCGAGGACCGCTACTCGGCGCGCGATGCGCTGGAGCTGGTGGAGGTGGAGTACGAGCCGCTGGAGGTGGTGGTGGATCCGCGGCGGGCGCTTGACGCCGACGCCCCGCTGATCCGCGACGACCACGCGGGCCGCACGAGCAACCACCTGTTCGACTGGGGGGCCGGCGACGAGGCCCGCACCGCCGAGGTCTTCGCCGACGCCGAGATCGTGGTGGAGCAGGACATGGTGTTCCCGCGCTCGCACCCGGCGCCGATGGAGACGTGCGGCGCCGTGGCGGAGTTCGATCGCATCAGCGGCAAGCTGACGCTGTGGGCGACCACGCAGGCGCCCCACGCCCACCGCACCCTCTACGCCGGGATCCTCGGCCTGGACGAGCACAGGATCCGAGTGGTCTCGCCCGACGTCGGCGGCGGCTTTGGCAACAAGGTCCCCGTCTATCCCGGCTACGTGTGCGCCGCCGTCGCCGCGATGAACACCGGGCGGCCGGTCAAGTGGATGGAGGATCGCTCCGAGAACCTCATGTCCACCGGCTTCTCGCGTGATTACACGATGCGTGGCGCCATCGCCGCCGACGCCGGCGGACGCATCCGGGCGGTCCGGGTCGACGTTCTGGCCGACCACGGCGCCTTCAACGCGACCGCGCAGCCCTCGGGCTTCCCCGCCGGGTTCTTTCACGTGTTCACCGGCTCCTATGACCTCGAGGCCGCGCACTGCCACGTCCGCGGCGTCTACACCAACAAGGCGCCGGGCGGCGTCGCCTATGCCTGCTCGTTCCGGGTCGCCGAGGCCGTCTACCTGGTCGAGCGCCTGGTTGACATGCTGGCGCGGCGGCTGGGTGTCGACCCGGCGCAGCTGCGCCTCCGGAACCTGCTGGCGCCCGAGCAGTTCCCCTACACCTGCAAGACCGGATGGGTGTATGACTCAGGCGACTATCCGCGCGCGCTGCGTGCCGCGCTGGACCTGGCCGGGTATGACGCGCTGTGCGCAGAGCGCACCGTGCGGCGTGAGCGGGGGGAGCTGATGGGCATCGGGATCTCGTTCTTCACCGAGGCGGTGGGCGCCGGCCCGCGCAAGCACATGGACATCGCCGGGCTGAGCATGAACGACGGCGCGTCGCTGCGGATCTCGCCGACGGGCAAGGCGCAGCTGGCCATCAGCGTGCAGACCCAGGGGCAGGGACATGAGACGACCTTCGCCCAGATCGTGGCTCACGAGCTGGGCATCCCGCCCGAGGACGTCGACGTCATCCACGGCGACACCGACGCCACGCCATACGGCCTGGGAACCTACGGATCGCGCTCGACCCCGGTCTCGGGGGCCGCCGCCGCGCTGGTGGCGCGCAAGGTGCGCGACCGTGCCCGGATCGTGGCCGCGGCGATGCTCGAGGTCTCACCCGACGACCTGGAATGGGTCAACCACGGCGACCGCGCCCGGCCGGCCCGGTGGTTCGTCAAGGGTGACCCCGAGAAGGGGGCGACGATCGCGGAGATCGCCATGGCCGCCCGCGGCTCGGTGGAGCTGCCGCCTGGGGTGGAGACGGGCCTGGATGCCGAGACGGTGTACGACCCGCCCAACCTGACGTTCCCGTTCGGCGCCTACATCGGCGTCGTCGCCATCGATCCTCAGACCGGCAAGGTCCGGGTGGAGCGGTTCGTCGCCATCGACGACTGCGGGACCCGGATCAACCCGATGATCATCGAGGGGCAGGTGCACCGCGGGCTCACCGACGGCGTCGGCCTGGCGCTGATGGAGATGATCGCCTTCGACGATCACGGCAACTGCCTGGGCGGCTCGCTCATGGACTACCTCATCCCGACCGCGCTGGAGGTTCCCGAGTGGGAGACCGGCCACACGGTCACGCCGTCACCTCACCATCCGTTCGGGGCCAAGGGGATCGGGGAGTCGGCCACCGTCGGCTCGCCACCGGCGATCGTCAACGCAGTGTGCGACGCGTTGGAGCCGTTCGGCGTATCGCACATCGATATGCCCTGCACGCCCGGGCGGGTGTGGGACGCTATGCAGTCCAAGGATCGAGCCGATGATTCAGGGTGACCTCGCCATCCACGTCCAGAGCCTGTTGTCAGAGCGCACGCCATTCGTGCTGGCCACCGTCGTGCGCGCCCGACGGCCGACCAGTGTGCATCCCGGGAACGCCGCCATCGTCCTGCCTGACGGCACGATGGAGGGCTTCGTCGGTGGGGTGTGCGCGGAGTCCTCGGTCCGTCTGCACGCGCTGCGCGCGATGGAGACGGGAGACCCGCTGCTCCTCCGGCTCGTCCCCGAGGACGGCGACGCCGAGGGGGTCGATGCCATCGACGGCGCGGTGGTGGAGCGCAATCCCTGCCTGAGCGGCGGGGCGCTCGAGATCTTCCTCGAACCCCACCTGCCCGCCACCCGTCTCGTGATCGTCGGCGGCTCCCCGATCGCCGAGGCGGTCGCGGTGGTGGCCAAGGCGTCGGGCTACGACATCCTCCGCGTGGCCACGGGCGCCGGAGCTCGTCCGCGCCGAATCGAGGTGGCCGGGGCGGCTGCGGTCATCGTGGCCTCGCACGGCAACGGCGAGGAGACGGTCATCGCAGAGGCGCTGCGCGCCGGCGTGAGCTATGTGGCCCTGGTGGCCAGCCCCCAGCGCGGGGCGGCGGTGCGCGCGCAGCTCGACGTCCCCGAGGAGCTCGCCGTCCAGCTGCACACGCCGGCCGGACTGAACATCGGTGCCCGCACGCCGGCCGAGATCGCGATCTCGATCCTGGCCGAGATGGTCGCCCAGCACCACGCCGATCCGCCCCCCGGGCGCCCGGAGGCGACCGCCTCCGCGCCCGCCGTCGTGGCCGTCGCCACCGATCCGGTGTGCGGTATGCAGGTGGCCATCACCGATGCCGCCCCCCGCCTGGAGGTGGCCGGCGACCTCGTGTACTTCTGCTCTGAGCGCTGCCGCGACGTCTACGGCGCCGAGCACGCCGACGACCTGGCGGCCCACCACCCGTGAAACACCCCGGCAGCGCGAATCGGTGGGTCACCGGGTTGGTGCTCGCCGCCGGCGGATCCAAGCGCCTGGGGCAGGCCAAGCAGCTGCTGCCCTACGGGGGTGCGCCGCTACTCGGTCACGTGCTCCAGACCGCGCGAAGCTGCCCGTTTGACCAGCTGCTGTGCGTCGTCGGGGGCGCATCGGCCGAGGTGCGTCGCTGGGTGGACCTGCGGGGGGTCGAGGTCGTGGAGAACGAGAACTACGGCGAGGGCTGTGCGTCCTCGATCGCGGTGGCGCTCGAGCACGTCAGTGAGCGCTGCGACGTGCTGGTGCTCATGCTCGGCGACCAGCCCGGCGTCGGCGTGGCCAACGTCGAGCTCCTGCTGGACGGGCGCGGCGACGCGCCGCTGGCCGCGTGTGCCTACCGCGATGGGCGCGGCCATCCGCTGGCGGTTTCGCGCGAGATGTTCGGCGAGCTGACCGAGTTACACGGCGACAAGGGGGTCTGGAAGCTCATGGACCGCCACGCCGGGGAGGTGGTTGAGGTCGGGATGGACGGTCTGATCCCGCTCGACGTCGATACCTGGGAGGACTACCGGCGCGTCCTGCTGGCCGCCGCCCACATGTGACGCCGGTCACGCAGAGAAGGAAATCGGCGACCACATCGTCCCAGGAGGCTGCCCGCCGCGCGGCTCAGTTGAGCTTTCCGTGCCGGCGGCAGGGCCCGATCCTGCGCGGGTCGCCGCACGTGCAGGCCCTGCCGATCGATCCCAGTTCCCGCAGCGACTCCAGGAACTCCCGCAGGAAGCGCCGGCGTGGTGAAGGAGGGACTGGTGGTTCCGGGGCCCGCATCGAGTCCCCGGACCGTACTCCACCGCTGGGCTGTTCAGGCTCGCCGCGCTAAGCGCCCGCGGCGGGACGCGAGCCGGTGCCCTCGAGCGCGGCGGTGAAGCATTCCAGCAGCGTTACCAGCTCATCGCCTCCGGCTTGGCCCAGTCCGGTGAGCGCCCCGGTTTCGATGCGGTGCACGAGCCTTCGGGCCTTGGTGAAGAGCGCGGCTCCGGCCGGGGTGAGCTTCGCGTCGCGGGCTCGCAGGTTGCTCGTCCGGGCGGTTCGCTCGATCAGGCGGGCCTCTTCGAGCTGGAGGACGATCGCGTTCATCGTCTGGGGCGTCACGAACGCGCTTCTCGCGAGTTCGGCCGAGGTGGCTCCGGGGGTGCGTTGCAGCGCTCTGAGAGTCGAGTACTGGGGCACGGTGAGACCGAGCTCACGCAGCGGAGGCTCAAGGGTCTTACGCCAGGCCTGCTCGGCAAGCCGCAGCTCATAACCGACCTGTCGCTCGTTCATATGAATATTCTAAACAGTTTGTCTGATATCAGTCAAGCTGATAGAATCGCAGGATGGCTGATACACGAGAAGGAGCGGCGTACAGGTCGCGAGCGGCTTTTAGTGCGGCGGCCGGCGATGGACCGATGTTTGAATCTTCGCGCGGCGCGGTAGGTGAGTGCGCGCTTTGATTCTCGCGCGTGCTCACGACCTTCCGGCGGCCCGGTCTGAACGTCATCGCGCCACGTGGCGCCGGGAGAAGGCATGACCGCCGTGCGGGACCGCGCCGCGGTCTGCGTGGACGCCCTCGACGTGTCCGCGTATCGAGTCCCGACCGACTATCCGGAGTCTGACGGCACGGCGGAGTGGACGGCGACAACCTTGGTCCTGGTTCAGGCTCGCGGCGGCGGAAAGACCGGCCTGGGCTGGACCTACGGGGACGTGGCCAGCGCCACGGTGATCACCTCTGCCCTGCGCGACGTTGTCGTGGGCCGCGACGCACTGCGAGTCACCGCCGCGTGGGAGGCGATGGCCGTCGCCTGCCGCAACCTGGGGCGCCCCGGGGTTGCATCGATGGCCATCGCGGCTGTCGACACCGCGCTGTGGGACCTCAAGGCCCGCATCCTGGAGCTGCCGCTGGCGACCGTTCTGGACGCCGCGCATGAGGCGGTGCCGGTCTACGGGTCAGGTGGGTTCACGTCATATCCCGACGAGCGGCTCGCTGATCAGCTGTCCGGGTGGGTGGCGCAGGGGATCCCGCGGGTGAAGATGAAGGTCGGACGCGACCCGGATCGTGATCTGGAGCGGGTGCGCGTCGCCCGGGCGGCGATCGGGCCCGATGTGGAGCTGTACGTCGACGCGAACGGCGCCCTGTCGCGCACGCAGGCGTTGTGGTTCGCCGTCCGCTACGCGCAGGACCAGGGCGTGGCCTGGTTTGAGGAGCCGGTCTCCTCCGATGATCTGGAGGGGCTTCGATTCCTGCGCGACCGAGTCCCGGGCGGGATGGACGTGGCGGCGGGAGAATACGGGTACAAGCTGGATTACTTCCATAGCATGCTTGCCGCCGGCGCCGTCAGCTGCATGCAGGCCGACGTCACCAGGTGTGAGGGCATCACGGGGTTTCTGCGTGTCGCCGCGCTGTGTGAGGCGAGGTCCCTGGAGCTCTCCGGGCACTGCGGCCCATCGATTCACGCGCATCCCTGCTGCGCGGTGCAGTCGTTTCGCCACCTGGAGTACTTCCACGACCACGCGCGGCTGGAGCGGATGTTGTTCGACGGCGTCCTCGAGCCTCGCGACGGCGCGCTGCATCCGGACCTGACCAGGCCCGGTAACGGGCTCGAGCTCAAGCGCGCCGACGCCGCGCGCTACGCGCTCTGACCAACGAAAGGGACGTATGGGCATCCTGACCAACAACCGCAGTCGGCGACGCCAAAGCGAGCATTTCATCGACCGTGCCGTCGCCAACATCCAGCACGGACGGTTTGAGCGCTCGCTGTCGGGGGTGACGGCGTTCGCCGCGGCGGTCACGACGGCGGAGATCTATCTGGAGCACTACCGCGCCAGCTTTGGCAACAAGATGATGTGGAGCCCGATCGTGGTCACCCCGCCGGTGATGGTGGCTGGAATCGGCGGCGTGTTCAGTCGCCGCTGGGCGAAGACGTATCTGCCGATCACCGCCCTGATCTACACCGCGAACGGACTGTTGGGCGAGTACTACCACGCGCGTGGCGTGGCCCGGCGGCCGGGCGGGTTTTCCCAGCCCGCCTACAACCTGGCGATGGGGCCGCCGATCATGGCGCCGGGACTGATGACGATCGTCGGGATGCTGGGCGTGCTGGCCGCCCTGCTGCGCCGGGAGGACTGAGCTGACATGGCCGATCGTGACCTGAGCAGGCCCGACCACCTGCCCAACCGGCGCGAGGGTGGTCAGCCTCGGCATCCGAGCTGGCTGCCGCGTCAGCGTCGGGGAACCACCCCGCAGATGATCGGGCGCTATCCCGATTACGACGTTCTCAGCAACCGAGCCAACTGGGATGAGGCGACCCGGAAGGTCGTGGAGGCACGCCTGGATCCGCCGGCGCAACTGCGCTTCTTCACCGCGCAGGAGGCGCCCGCCTTGCGCGCGCTGTGCGACACCGTGACTGCCCAGGACGAGGAGCCGCGCGTGCCGGTGGCCGAGATGGTCGACGACAAGATGGCCTCGGGCAAGCTGGACGGCTTTCGCTACGCCGACATGCCGCGTGACCCCGACACCTGGCGGCTGGTGCTGCGCGGACTCGACGAGACGGCCGAGGCGCGGCACGGCACCAGCTTCGCCGCCTGCGACGCCGAGTCGCGTGAGGCGGTGGTGACCGCCCTCTCCAAGGGCGAGCTCAGCGGGGGAGCATGGGAGGAGCTGAACGTCTCCCGGGCGTGGTCGGTGTGCATGCGCGCGATCCTGGCCGCGTTCTACTCGCACCCGTGGGCATGGAACGAGATTGGCTATGGGGGCCCCGCCTATCCGCAGGGGTACATGCGCCTCGGTCCGGTCAGCACGCTTGAGCCGCACGAGCGTCCGGGAGCCACCGCCGAGGATCCGGAGCGGGTCACATCGGAGTCCCAGCCATGATCCGCCGGCTGCTGAAGGGCTCGATCGGGCCCAGGGACAACGATTCGCGCTTCCTGCTTGACGTGCACCGCCGGGACCTGCCGGGTCAGGACACGATGGCCCACTACCAGGACGCCGACGAGGTCGACCTCGTGATCGTCGGAGCCGGCGCGGGCGGGTCGGTGCTCGGTCAGCGCCTGGCCCGGCAGGGTTGGCGGATCGTGATCATCGAGGCGGGTCCGTTCTGGCATCCGGACGAGGACTGGGTCTCTGACGAAGCGGGCTCTCACCCGCTGTACTGGACGCAGGAGCGCGTGATCGGTGGCGAGGACCCGATCGAGATGGGCAAGAACAACTCGGGGCGGGGTGTGGGCGGCTCGATGGTCCACTACGCCGGGTACTGCCCGCGCTTTCACCCTTCGGACTTCGAGGTCGAGACCCGCGATGGGGTGGGTGTGGACTGGCCGATCTCCTATGCGGAGCTCAAGGCCCACTATGAGGAGGTCGAGCGCGAGTTGCCGGTGGCCGGACAGGACTGGCCGTGGGGCGATCCGCATACCTACCCGTTCTCGCCGCACCCGATCTCCGGGCCGGCGCAGACGCTGTGGCGGGGGGCGCTCGAGCTGGGGATCGAGATGCGGGTCGGGCCGGTGGGGATCGTCAACGGCACTTTTGGCAACCGCCCGCATTGCATCTACCGCGGCTACTGCCTGCAGGGGTGCAAGGTCAACGCCAAGGCCAGCCCGTACGTCACCCACCTGCCCGACGCGATCGCCCACGGGGTCGAGATCCGCGCCGACAGCATGGCGGTCAGGGTGCAGATCGACGAGTCCAACGGACGCGCGACCGGTGTCAGCTACGTACGCGAAGCCGACGGGGTTGAGCGCCTCCAGCGCGCTCGGGCCGTCGCGGTGGCGTGCTACTCGATCGAGACCCCCCGGCTGCTGCTGAACTCGACCTCGCCGCGGTTTCCCTATGGCCTGGGCAACGGGTCAGACCAGGTGGGACGCTACGTGATGGTGCAGGGTGCCGCCCAGACGGCGGGCCGCTACCCGGACGAGCTGCGGATGTACAAGGGCCCGCCGCCGGAGGTGTCCTCGGAGCAGTTCTATGAGACCGACGAGGCGCGGGGGTTTGCCCGTGGGTTCTCGATCCAGACGGTGTCGCCGCTGCCGATCGGCTGGGCCGAGCACGTGCTGGCCGACGGCCACTGGGGCCGGGCGATGCGGGAGTACATGCGCGACTACAACCACTGGGCGACCGTGGGCGTGCTCAACGAGCTGCTGCCCTATCCCGACAACCGGGTCACGCTCGGCGACGATGAGGACCCCTATGGGATACCGGTGGCGCGCTTTGACTACACCCATTCGGCCAACGACAAGGCCAACATGGAGTACTCGACCAACGTCATCACCGACATCCTGAAGGCGTCGGGCGCGCAGGACATCCTGACCATCCACCGCTACGCGCACCTGGTCGGTGGCGCGCGCATGGGTACCAGCCCCGACAACAGCGTGGTCAATTCCGATCACCGCGTCTGGGAGGTACCCAATCTCTACATCTCGGACGGAAGCGTGTGTCCGACGCAGGGTTCGGCCAACCCGGCGCTGACGATCATGGCATTGGCCTCACGCTTGGCCCAGCGCCTGGCCAGCGGAGCAGCCGCATGAGCGGCACGCCGCTCGGGATGGTCCGCGAGACACAGCGCGAACCGGCATCACCTTTAACCGCAATCACCTGGAGGAACCCGTGAGCGAGAACGTAAGTCAATACATGCTGCGCCGGCTGTTACAGGACTGGGGCGTCACGCGGATCTTCGGCTACGCCGGCGATGGGATCATCGGCTTTCTCGGGGCGATGCGCGGCGAGGCCGGAACTGACCGTCCGCGCTTCGTCCAGGCCCGCCACGAGGAGATGGCGGCGTTCATGGCCTGCGCCCACGCGAAGTTCACCGGGGAGGTCGGCGTATGCCTGGCGACCTCGGGGCCCGGGGCGATCCACCTGCTCAACGGGCTCTACGACGCCAAGCTCGACCACCAGCCGGTGGTCGCGATCGTGGGCCAGCAGGCGCGCGCCGGGCTGGGCGGCAACTTCCAGCAGGAGGTCGACCTCCAAAGCCTGTTCAAGGACGTCGCCCACGAGTACGTGGAGGTGTGCATGGATGCCACGCAGGCACGCCATCTCGTCGACCGCGCGGTGCGGATCGCGCTGACCGAGCGGACCGTCACCTGCATCATCGTGCCCAACGACGTGCAGGAGGCCGACGCCGTGCCCGAGCCCCCGCGGACTCATGGGACGGTGCACTCGGGCCCGGGTTTTCTCCGGGGACGCCGCGTGCCAGAGGAGGCGGACGTGCGCGCCGCGGCGGAGATCCTCAACGCGGGCGAGAAGGTGGCGATCCTGGTCGGACAGGGCGCCCTGCACGCCTCAGCGGAGGTGACAGAGGTCGCTGAGTTGCTCGGGGCCGGGGTGGCCAAGGCGCTACTGGGCAAGGCGGTGCTGCCCGACGATCTGCCATGGGTGACAGGGTCCATCGGGCTGCTGGGAACCAAGCCCAGCTGGGACCTGATGATGGGCTGCGACACGCTGTTGATGGTCGGCTCCTCGTTTCCCTACTCGGAGTTCCTGCCCGAGGAGGGCCAGGCCCGCGGCGTGCAGATCGACATCGACGGCAAGATGCTCGGGATCCGCTATCCGATGGAACTGAACCTCATTGGTGACAGCGCCGAGACACTGCGTGAGCTGATCCCGCTGCTGACGCGCAAGTCTGACCGCTCGTGGCGCGAGACCATCGGGCACAACGTGGGCGAGTGGTGGAATCTGATGGACGCCCGCGCGCACGAGAGCGCCGACCCGCTCAACCCGCAGCTGCTGTTCCACGAGCTGTCCAAGCAATTGCCCGATCGCGCGATCCTCACCTCGGACTCGGGCTCGGCAGCCAACTGGTACGCGCGCGACGTGAAGTTGCGCGAGGGGATGATGGGCTCGCTGTCGGGGACGTTGGCCACGATGGGGCCCGGCGTCCCGTACGCGATCGGCGCCAAGTTCGCCCACCCCGACCGCCCGGTGTTCGCACTCGTGGGCGACGGGGCGATGCAGATGAACGGGCTGGCGGAACTGATCACGGTGGCCAAGTACTGGCGTGAATGGTCAGACCCCCGCTTCTACGTGCTGGTGCTCAACAACCGCGACCTGAACCAGGTCACCTGGGAGCTGCGGGCGATGGCCGGCGAACCACGCGTCCCGGTCACGCAGGACATCCCCGACGTGCACTACGCGCAGTGGGCGGAGCTGATCGGGCTCAAGGGCATTCGCGTCGACAGGCCCGATCAGGTGGCCGGCGCCTGGCAGGAGGCGCTGTCGTCTGACCGGCCGGTGGTGATCGAGGCGATCACTGACCCCGAGGTGCCACCGCTGCCGCCGCACATCACGCTCGAGCAGGCGCAGTCGTTCATGTACTCGCTGCTGCGCGGCGACCCGCACGCCGGGAGGATGATCGCCCAATCAGCCAAGCAGAAGCTCGAAGAGTTCCTGCCGGGCCGCTGAGGAGGCTGCATGACCGCGCGCGAACCGCCGCTCGAGCTCCCGTCGGGCGAGCAGATCGAGCTGCGCCACGGCGACCAGCGGGCGGTGGTGGTCGAAGTGGGCGGGGCGCTGCGGTCATACGTCGTCGCGGGCGAGGAGCTGCTCGACGGGTACGGCGCCGATGAGCGCTGCACCGCTGCGCGCGGCCAGTCGCTGATCCCGTGGCCCAACCGGCTGCGCGACGGCCGCTACACCTTCGAGGGCTCAGAGCACCAGCTGCCGCTGACCGAACCGGCAAAGCACAACGCGATCCATGGGCTGGTGCGGTGGGCGAACTGGAACGTCGGCGGACGGGCGGAGGATCGCGTCGACATGCAGTATGTGCTGCACCCCCAGTCGGGCTGGCCGTTCGCGCTGCGCCTGCAGATCACCTACCAGCTCTCAGACGACGGTCTGCAGGTGAGTACCACCGCGACCAACGTCGGTGCGGGGGCCTGCCCATACGGGGCGGGGGCCCACCCGTACCTGACCCTGGGCACCGAGCGCATCGATCCGCTCGTCGTCCAGGCACCCGGCCAGCGCCATATGCCCTCAGACGATCGTGGTCTGCCGACCGGCAGCGAGCCCGTGACCGGAACGCGGTTCGACTTCCTGCGCGCACGCGAGCTGGGCAACACCCAGCTTGACACCGGTTACGCCGACCTGCGGCGCGATGCGGACGGCCGCGCCCGGGTGCGTGTCGCCACCCCGGACGCTCGACGCAGCGTGACGCTGTGGCTGGACGAGGGCTACCGGTACCTGATGCTGTTCACCGGCGACTCGCTGCCCGAGCCCGACCGTCGCCGACGGGGGCTGGGTATCGAGCCGATGACCTGCGCTCCCAACGCGCTGCAGTCCGGGGAGGGTCTGCGAATCCTGGCGCCCGCCTCGTCGTTCACCAGCGCATGGGGCATCGCCCCCGGCCGGTGACGACCCGAGGAACACGCAGACGACCAACGAGGAGGAGGAAGCGATGAGTCAGACAGCTGTTGTGACAGGCGCCTCGGCCGGAGTGGGCAGGGCCACGGCGCGCGCGTTCGCCGAGCGCGGTTTCGACGTGGCGCTCCTGGCCCGGGGCCAGGCCGGTCTGGATGGCGCCGCGCGGGACGTGCAGAACGCCGGCAGACGCGCGCTCGCGATCCCGACCGACGTGGCGCAGTTTGACCAGGTCGCGGCCGCCGCGACCCGCATCGAGGACGAGCTCGGGCCGATCGACGTGTGGGTCAACGACGCGATGACCACCGTGTTCGCACCGGCCTGGGAGGTCGAGCCCCAGGACTTCCAGCGCGCCGTGGAGGTGACGTTCCTGGGCCAGGTGTGGGGGACGATGGCGGCGCTGTCGAAGATGCGCCCGCGCGACCGCGGTCAGATCGTCAACGTCGGCTCGGCGCTGGCCTTCATCGGGATCCCGCTGCAATCGGCGTATTGCGCCTCGAAGTTCGCGTGTCGCGGGTTCTTTGAGTCCACTCGGGCGGAGCTGATTCACGAGGGCAGCCACGTGCGGATGAGCATGGTGCACCTGCCGGCGGTCAACACGCCGCAGTTCGACTGGTGCCACACCGTGTTCGATACGCACCCGCAGCCGGCGCCGCCCATCTACGAGCCTGAGATCCCAGCGAAGTTCATCGTTGACGTGGCGCTCGACGGGCGGCGCGACAAGGTGATCGGATCGTGGAACAAGATGCTCGTCGCGATCGCGCAGGTCGCACCCGGGCTCGCCAACCAGTACGCGGCGCTGGGTGCCTGGGAGAGCCAGCTGACCTCTCAGCCGATCAGTCCAGATCGCCCGAGCAACCTCCACCAGGCGATCGACACCGACACCGACCACGGCGCCCACGGCGAGTTCGACCACGACGCCCACGGGTTCTTGACGCCGAGCTTCCTGAAGACACTGCCGCAGATGGGGATGACGTTCAGCAAGGCGATCGCGCGCACGGTCAGAGACAAACGGCGTCGCTTCTGATGCCCGCGACGGACAACGAGCAGGGGGTCGTTGCCCCGCATGTACTGCGCGAGTACGCGCTGCTGGCCGACGGCGAGCGCGGGATCCTGGTCGATCCGCGCGGCGACTTCGCATGGATGTGCTTTCCGGGCTGGGACGGGGACGGCGTGTTCTCGTCATTGATCGGTGGCGGCGGCGCCTACGCCGTCACCCCTCTCGCGCGGTTCGTGTGGGGCGGGTACTACGAGCACCCCGGTCTGATCTGGCGCAACCGGTGGACCTGCGACGACGGCACGATCGTCGAGTGCCGGGAGGCGCTCGCGGCGCCGGCCAGCCCCACCCGGGCCGTCGTCCTTCGCAGGATCTGCGCCACCCGCGGCACCGCACGGGTCCGAGTACTGCTGCACCTTTGCGCCGACTTCGGCCACCGCCATGCTCAGCAGCTGCGTCAAGGCGACGACGGCAGCTGGACGGCCCACGTCGGCGACGCGTTCGCGCGGTGGGGTGGCGCCGCGGACGCCACGCCAGTGAGGGACGGTGCTCGCGGCAAGACGCTGGAGCTGACGATCGAGATCGAGGCGGGCTCCCACCGCGACCTGGTCCTCGTTCTGGACGCTGACCCCGAGGCGCCGCTGCCCATCCCCGAGCACGCGTGGCAGGGAACCGAGGCACACTGGCGCGAGCGCGTCCCGGAGCTCACCGACACGGTCGCGCCGCGCGACTCACGCCACGCCTACGCGGTGCTGCAGGGTCTGACCAGCTCCGGTGGCGGGATGGTGGCGGCGGCGACTACCTCGCTACCTGAGCGCGCCGAGCAGGGACGCAACTACGACTACCGCTATGTGTGGATCCGCGACCAGTGCTACGCCGGGCAGGCGGTCGCCAAGGCGGGCGCTCACCCGCTCATGGACGATGCGGTGCGGTTCGTCTCAGAACGGCTGCTCGAGCACGGCGCAAACCTCAAGCCCGCCTACACCGTCACCGGCGGCCGCGTCCCTGACCAACGGCAACTCGACCTGCCCGGGTACCCGGGCGGGACCGACATCGTCGGCAACTGGGTCAACGAGCAGTTCCAGCTTGACGCGTTCGGCGAGGCGTTGCTGCTGTTCGCCGCCGCTTCAGACCACGACCACCTCGACAGCGACGGGTGGCGGGCCGCGGAGGTCGCCGCCGGTGCCATCGCCAAGCGCTGGCGAGAGCCGGATGCCGGCGTCTGGGAGATCAGACCCGACGCGTGGACCCACAGCCGGCTGATCTGCGCTGCCGGCCTGCGCGCGATCAGCAGCCGGACCCCAGCGAACGAGCGCGCCGTCGGCTGGCTCGCCCTCGCCGACCAGATCACCGCCCACACGTCGGCCAACGCGCTGCACTCCACCGGACGCTGGCAGCGCTCCGCGGCCGATCAGCGCCCGGACGCGGCACTGCTCCTGCTTCCGATCCGTGGCGCGCTCCCGGCGTCCGATCCACGCTCGATCGCGACCTTGCGGGCCATCGAGCAGGAGCTGACCGAAGACGGCTACTGCTACCGCTACCGTCCCGACGAGCGGCCGCTCGGGCAATCGGAGGGAGCGTTTCTCCTGTGCGGGTTCCTGATGGCGCTCGCCTACCACCAGCAGGGCGACGACGTGAACGCGGCCCGCTGGTTCGAACGAAACCGCGCGGCGTGCGGACCGCCCGGGTTGCTCTCCGAGGAGTTCGACGTCGCCCAGCGCCAGCTGCGTGGCAACCTCCCGCAGGCGTTCGTCCACGCACTCCTGCTCGAGTGCGCCATCACCCAAGCCCACGGGCCCGCGTGAGCCGCCGGGGCCCTTGTCCTGCCAGCGTTCGGCAGAGTGCCATCAGCTCACCAGAGGGTGGCGGCTGATGAGTGCTCACGATGCGAGGCGGCAACAGAAATCCAACAGGGTGGGGCCCGCCGGCTGGCAACATGCGCGGATCCGTGACTTTGGATTTCGACAGTGTCATGCAGGCGCGGTCGCGATGGCGATCGGTGGAGCGTCTGCGGCTGAGCCTGGGCGACGGTGCTGCCACCACGGCATATGTTGCGCGCTATCCACTCGCGAGGACGACGTTACGTGTGCGGCGGCTTCCCACGCTTACGCGGCTGGAGGCGTGGTGCGCCGCGCACGGCGTCACCGAGGCCCTTGTTGGCGGTTTCTACGTTCGCTGGACCGGGGTGCCGCCGGCCCCGGCCCTTACCGGCTTACCGTTGGGCGAGCTGAGACTCGACGGGGCCCTCGAGCCGTTCGTCCCTTTCACGCACCCGTGGGGCGAGCGCCGGGCCTGTCTCAGCGTCGTGGGTGGTGAGGTGCGGATCGCGCGTCGCCACGAGCTGCCTGAGAGTCCCGCGGGTGATCTCCTGCAGGCTGGTCCGCTCCTCGTTCGTGACGGACGAGCGGTGACTGGCGACGAAGAGGGGTTTTCGACCGCCGCCGACCAGTTCGACTCGGACATCACTGACGGGCGTCATCCGCGTGCGGCGCTTGGCTGCGACGGGGAGCGGCTGATCGCGCTCGCATGCGACGGCCGTGCCGACGACGAGGCAGGACTCACGATCGACGAGCTTGCGGCGACGATGGCCGGCCTGGGCGCGAGTGAGGCGCTGAACCTCGACGGGGGCGGCTCGACCTCGCTGGTCTGCGCGGGTCGCCTCTGCAACCACCCGCGCGAGGCGCACGAAGTCTCCGTGCCGGGCGGCCGGGCGATTGCCACGGCGCTCGTCTTCGCGCCACGCTGATTCGGCACCGGCTGCCGTCTGACCCGCCTGGGGACGCGCTCGCCCGTATGGTGGGGGCCGTGCGCATCTTGAACGGCATCTTCTTCTTTCCGCGCGGAGGATCGGCTCAGGTGGCCCGATCGCTGTCCAGGCAGCTGCCGCAGCACGGATGGGACGTTCGCGTCCTGAGCGGCTCGTTGCCCGGAGGGCCCGGCGACGCCAAGTCATTCTATGAGGGCCTCGACATCGATGCCGTGGACTTCGCCGCGGGGGAAGCGCCGATGCATCCGTCCTACGAGGATCGTCCGGGCGCACCGGACCGCTGCTTCGCGCTGGTCGACGACGCTGAGTACCGCCTACACGTCGCCGCCTGGGAGCAAGCCCTGCTCGATGCCGACGCGGGAGCCTTCGACCTGCTGCTTCTGAACCACCTCACGCCGCTCAACGAGGCGGCCGCGCTGGTCGCGCCCGAGATCCCGATTGTCGGCCACCTGCACGGAACCGAGCTGATGCTGCTCGAGCAGATCGACCGAGGGGCGCCGGCGCACTGGACCCACGCCGGCGCGTGGGCACGGCGGATGCGCGGCTGGGCGCGGCGGTGCGCGCGCATCGTCGTACAGACACCGCGCAACCTCGACCGAGCGGTTGCCTTGCTCGGCGTCAGGCCAGCGGATTGCGTCGTCATCGCCAACGGCTTCGATGCGGCATTGTTTTCGCCGCGGACGGTCGACCGCGCGAGCTTTTGGCGCGGGGCGCTTGTCGACAACCCGCACGGCTGGCGGCCCGGCGCGGAACCGGGCAGCGTGAGCTACGAACCTGAGCAGATCAGGGTGCTTGAAGAAGCCGTCATCCTCGTGGCCGTCGGCCGCTACACCGCCGTCAAGCGACTCGGACTGCTGATCGACGCGTTCGCTCGCGCAGAACAGCGCACTCGTCGGGTTCCGGCGCTCGTGATCGTCGGAGGTTACCCGGGCGAATGCGAGGGCGAGCATCCCTGGGACGCCGTGCAACGGACGGGCGCGCGCAACGTGTTCCTGGCCGGCTGGCACCAGCACTCGGCGCTCTCGAGCTTCCTGAACGCGACGGACGCGCAGGTGCTGGCATCGGTGAGCGAGCAATTCGGTCTCGTGCTCGTCGAGGGCATGGCATGCGGCCTGCCGGCGATCGGGATCAACCGCCTCGGACCCGCCGAGATCATCGATGACGGCCGCACCGGGTGGCTCATCGAGCCCGACGACGTCGACCAGCTCACCGACTCGATCGTCGCCGTCCTCGACGACGACCCCGAGCGGCTTCGGCGAGGACGCGCCGCACGCGTGTCCGCCACCGAGCGCTGGGGCTGGCCCGTGTTGGCCCGGCAAATGGCGCATGCTCTCGACGAGGCATACCGAACCGCATCGGTCCAATCACGGGTGTAACGACGAGCCGCCCGGCAGCTCGCGAACCCGTGCGGCACGTCCTCGCCGTCGAGCAAGCCCGACCAGCGCCGTTGTCATTGAGACGCGAGCTGGGTCGCTGCCGCGGGACAGCTCTGGCGTGACTCCCCGATGCGTCCGGCGCGAAGTGTCTCGATCGCGTCAGCGGCAGCGGTCGGGCCGCCGGTCGCTGCGAAGCCGTCGGCGACGCGGTTGGCGCCGGGATGTTTGGTCATCGCCTCGCGGATCTTGGCTCGCAAGCGGTCGGGGTTCAGTCGTCGTGCCGGGAGTCGTGTCCCGGCCTGGGCGACCTCGACCCGGCGGGCGACCTCGAGCTGATCGCGGCCGAACGGCACAACGCATACCGGCACCCGGGCAGCGAGCGCCTTCTGCGTCACGCCGCAGCCGCCGTGCGTTACCGCGCACGCAGCTCTGGCAAGGATCGGCGCGTGGGGCACGAACTGCTCGACGTGCGCGTTGGCGGGCACCTTGGCTCGTGGGATTTCGGCGGCGGGGATCGTCGCGACGACGTGCACGTCCTCGTCCGCGAGCGCCTGGAGCGCGGTGCTCACGAGCCGACCGTCGTCTTGGAACTCCGATGAGGTACTGACCAGCACGATCGGCTGATCGATCCCGGCCAGCCACGTCGGCGGTTCTGCGGGCGGATCCCAGCAGCACGGTCCCACCATCCGCACGCTGGCCGGCCAATCAGAGCGCGGATATTCGAACGGCTCGCCCGTCATGTAGAGCAGCAGCGGAGCGGCGGTGAACATCTCGGTGATCGACGCGAAGGGTGCCTGGGCGACCGAGGTGCGGGTGGCGTTGACTGACGGGAGGAAGGCCTTCTCCATGGAACTGAGCATGAGTGGCCGCAGCGTCCGGTCACGCAGCCGCCCGAGCGAACCTGACGCGGGTCTGAGACCTGGACCGAACGGGGGAACGTCAGGCGAGGGCACCGGCAGCGGGTAGGGGAACCACTGCGCCCACGGGCCCTCCCACGCGGCGGCTGCTGCCGACGCACCCCAGCTCATCGCGTCGACCAAGATCAGGTCGGGACGCTCGGCATCGATCGCCGCACGGAGATCTGAGACCTCGTACTGGGCGCGCGCGGCGAACTTGGCGACGCCACGTCTGAGGCTGCCCTGCGGCGTGTGCGCCTTGTAGTCGTCATGGACCAGGCCCTCAACGATCGGCGCGATCGGCGCGGCGGCGAACCCGCGATCCCGCATCAATGTCACCTGCGAGGCAAGCGTCCGGATGGCGATCTCGTGACCGCGTCCGGCGAGCTCATCGAGGATCGGGACCAACGGGTAGAGGTGCCCGCGAGCGGGCGACGTATAGGCAAGGACACGAGCCATCAGGGCCCCTCCAATGCTTCGATCAGTTCGATGAGTGCCGTCTGGGTCTGCGGGCGAGAAAGCTGCATGTCGCGGCGGAGCAGCTTCCAGACATAGACGTCGGTGATCGCCATCAGCTGCGCCAGCCGGCGGCGCCGAGTGGCACCCGTCGTCCGTTCGAGCTGCGGCGCGAAGGTTTGCGCGACCCATTCGCGGTGAAAGTCCCGGCCGCGGTCGAGGACCTCGTGCATGAACGGGTTGCGGTCCTCTTCGGCCAGCCAGCGCAGGACCATGTCGCCGCGATCCTCGTAGTGCTCGACGAGGTTCCGCACCGCTCCGGGCACATCGCCGACCGGCGCCTGCATCCGCTCGTCACGGACCCGGTCCATCGCGCGACCCAGGGCGACCCACAAGAGCTGGTCCTTGGAGCCAAAGTGCCGTAGCACGGTCTGAACCGTGGTGCCCGCCCCGCCGGCGACATCCTCGAGCGAGAAACGATCGCTGGCCAGCTCCTCGAAGAGGCGCCCGGCGGAGTCGACGATGCGCTCGCGCAGCGCCGCGGTTGCACCGGCCCGTGCGACCATCCGATAACCCCGCCGCTGCCCTGCCCCGGATTCCATGTTAGTCACACTAACGGCGAATCATTGCTTGTCAACCATGGTCAACGGTTTCCGGCCCGTTCCGGCGAGAGGTGATCCGCCGTCGAGCAGGATCCTGCGTGCTGGTACCTACTGACCGCAGGACCGGCGGAAGGGGCCGTCACGCGCGACCGGGTTGCCCCCCGATCGCAGGGTCGATCAGCGCCTAGGGTGCGAGGCGAGGCTCGGGAGGGGCGGGCAGGGCGCCGGTCGCCGGGCGGAGTTCGGCGAC
>JBAQGP010000223.1:0-2424 GCA_049287845.1 Solirubrobacteraceae bacterium
GGCAGGGGCCCGCGGCGCACCAGACGCTCACGCCGCGGGGGGGCGCCTACGCGCTGAGCGTGCGCAGCATGTCCGCCGCGCTGATCACCGTCCGGGTGAGATCCGGGGCGCTCGGCGTCGTCGCGACGCCGGGCCCCCCGCGAGCCACGAGGCGCGCTCAACCCCGGCCGGCGGCTACTGGTGGCCGACGACGGCATGGGGCACGTAGCGCTCCTCGAGACGCTCGATCTCGGCCTCGCTGAGCGAGAGCTGCTCAGCGGCGAGCGCGTCCTCGAGGTGCTCGAGCTTCGTCGCCCCCACGATCGGGGCGGTGACACCGGCCTTGTGCAGCAGCCACGCGAGCGCCACCTGGGCGGTGGACACGCCGCGCTCTGAGGCCACCTGGTCGGCGGCCTCGACCACGTCGAAGTCGATCTCGGGCTTGTACAGCGTTTCGGCGAAGGCATCGCTCTGGGCGCGCCGGGTCAGCTTCTCGCCCGAGCGGGTCCGGTTGCCGGTGAGCAGGCCCCGCGCCAGCGGGCTCCACGGGATCACCCCGATTCCCTGGTCGAGGCACTGCGGGATCATCTCGCGCTCCTCCTCGCGGTAGACGAGGTTGTAGTGGTTCTGCATCGAGATGAACCGCGTTGGCGCCACCGCCTGGGCCTTGGCGAACTCCCATGCCCACATGCTGCTGGCGCCGAGGTAGCGCGCCTTGCCCGCCTTGACGATGTCGTGCAGCGCCCCCATCGTCTCCTCGATCGGGGTGCGGTGATCGAATCGGTGGATCTGGTAGAGGTCGACGTAGTCCATGCCCAGCCGCTCCAGCGAGGCGTCGATCGAGGCCATGATGTGCTTGCGCGACAGACCCTGGCCGTTCTCGCCCGGCATCGTCCTGCCGTTGACCTTGGTGGCGAGGACGTACTCCTCGCGCATCCCGAACAGCTTGCGCAGCAGGCGCCCGGTGAGCACCTCGCTCTCACCGCCGTTGTAGACGTCGGCGGTGTCGTAGAAGTTGATGCCGCCCTCGGCCGCCCGGCGCAGGATCGGCTCCGCGTCGTCTTCGCCAAGCGTCCAGGGCCGGCTCTCGTGCGTGCCGTAGCTCATCATGCCCAGGCACACCCGCGATACCCGCAGTCCGGTCCGGCCGAGATTGACGTACTGCATCAGGGCTGCTCCTTGATCCAGGCGAGGATCTCTCGCGAGTGCGTCAGCAAGGTCTCGTCGGGGAGCCGCATGACCGGCAGTTTCCTCGACCCCGTCTTGGCCTCCAGATCGTCACGTGAGCCCTTGCGCAGAAACGGGATCGGGCTGCCGTGCGCAGCGACCTCCTTGTCGTACTCGATGCCCTTGGCCTTGAGCGCCTCCTGGACGCGGCGGCACGGATGCACGCGCGGGCCGCCCTCGTCCCCGTGGCACACATAGAGATACGGCTTGTCCGCCATCTCACTACCTCCCAGCTCGGGTGTGGGCGCGAGCCTAGTACCCGAGCTCAACTCTCAGGCCGGCTGGCCGAGTTAACCGGGGAGGAGCGTCCCTCGACCTTCGGAGCCACATGTCCGCCAGCCCCATCGGCGCCACCACCAGCGTCACCTCCCTTCAGCAGCCCACGGCCGCTCAGATCGCCGCCGCCACCACTGCGCCGGCCACTACCACCGCGACCCAGACCGCCCCGACGGTCGACGCGGCGCAGGCATGGGAGGAGGCGATGCGCGTGGCCATGGGCGACGAGTCCTCCAGCAGCGACGCCTCTTCTGACCCACTGTCCTCGCTGACCAGCCAGACGACGCCGGCCACCGCGGCGGCCACCGGGACCACTGCTCAGACGACACCGGCCACGGCTCAACCGACGCCTGCCACCGCCCAGACCGCGCTCACGCCCCAGGCCCTCGCCGCGCTGGTCGCCGGGAGCTCGAGCGCGACCGCGAGCCCGCTCCTCACATCGTTGTCGGCGCCGAGCGTCGCGCCCACGCAGCCTCCGCTGGTGAGCGACGCCGACGCGAGCTCATTCGTGTGACCAGCGCCGGGACGGCGAACGCCGGCAGCCCGCCCGCCCACATGATGGTGGCCGCGAGCCGCTGGTCGTGCAGCGCGGCCGGTCCCAGCCCCGCCGCGTAGTGGTGATAGACGGCGACCGGCTCGAGCCCCAGCCAGGCCCCCACGAGCAGCATCGGCACCATGCACGCCGCCAGGCATGCGGCCTGACCGCGAGCGCTCACACGGCGCGGGAGCGGGTCGACGCCCAGGAGCGGCGCCCACATGAGCAGCGCCGCGACCAGATACAGCGCGTGCTCGGCCTCGTGGGCCGTGTCGTTGACCAGAGCCAGGCCGTACACCGCAGGAACATGGGTGACGAGCAGCACCGTTGAGAAGAACGTCACCGAGCCCACTGGGCTGGTCAGCCAGGCGAGCGGACGCGAGTGCAGCCAGCCGGCGAGCCTGCGG
>JBAQGP010000224.1:0-2064 GCA_049287845.1 Solirubrobacteraceae bacterium
GGCGATCCCCAGCGGCACGCCGATGAGCAACGACACGAGCGTGCCCCCGATCACCAGCGAGATCGTCGCCCCGAGCCGCTGGTTGACCTCGCTGCCCACCGACTGCAGCGAGAACAGCGAGGTCCCCAGCGATCCGTGCAGCGCCTGGTCAAGCCAGTGCCAGTACTGCGTCAGGACCGGCTGTGTCAGTCCGAGCTTCTGGTCCAGCACGTGGTACTCGGCGGCCGTGTGCCCGGCCCCCAGGATCCTCACCGCCGGGTCGCCCGGGATCAGGGCGACGACGACGAACGTCAGGATCGAGACCAGGAACAGCAGCGGTATCGACAGCAGCAGACGCCTGAGGAGGTAGAGCAACATGGCTTGTCCGGTCTGCGAGGTCCTGTCTCAGCTGCCCGACGGGCGCCAGCTCAACGACGGATCGGGCGCCACTGGGTCGATCGTCGTGTTCTGCAGCGACGGCGGCTGGACGTTGGTCACCGAGTGGTTGATGGCGAACACCGACGGCAGCGAGAACAGCGGCACGTACCAGGCGTTGTCGACCAGGAAGTCCTGCACCTTGGCGTACGCCGGACCCGACGACGACGCCGGGAGCGCCCCCGCGGCCCCCATCAGCTGGTTGAGCTGGGGGTCGGTCGAGCCGAACACGTTGGTGAACGGCGCGAGAGCGAACTGCACCGCGTACGGGAAGCCCGGGCCGTTCTGAGACAGCGGCCAGATCACCGCGGGATACTTCTTGGACAGCGACGCCGGGACGAACTGGGCCGGCGACGGCGTCTCGGTGATCTGCAGGTTGATCCCGATCGGCGCCAGCTCGCTCTTCAGCTCCGCGCCGATGTCACCGTTGGGATCAAGCGCCAGCGTGTCGAGCACCGGCAGCGTAAACCCACTGCCGTAGCCGGCGGAGGCGAGGAGCTTCTTGGCCGCGGCGGGATTGTACGCGTACTTGTTGGCCACGGCCGGGTCATAGCCCGCCGCTCCGGGAAGCGCCGACTCCGCGGTCGGCACCGAGCCGTAGCCGCCCAACCCCTTGCTCAGGGCGGTCCGGTTGACCGCCATGTTGATGGCCTGGCGGACCGGCAGCTTGGCCAGCGGCGAACCCGGCTCGCTGCGCCCCATGAGGATCAGCGATGCGATCGCAAACGGCTGCGCAAACACCTGCAGGCCGTCGCCCTTGGCGGCGTTGTAGACCTGGCCCGGCAGGCTCGTCAGCGCCTGGACCTGACCGGACTGGGCGCTGGAGACCGCGGTCTGGGGGTCGGGGATGACCTTGACGATGACGGTCTTGTACTTGACAGCCGACGGGTTCCAGTAGTGCGGGTTCTCCGTGTAGACATAGGAACTGTTGGCCACGGTCTGCGTCGGGCTGAGGACATAGGGGCCGGCGCCGTCCGAGGTGGTCGTCAGTGAGTTGGGGCTGGCGACGCCCTTCGGACCGATGATCTGGCCGACGTCCTGGTACTGGGAGAAGAGGAAGGGAAGGTCCGGCTCCGGCGCGCTGAACTTCAGCTGAACGCCGTTGGCGCCGGATGCCTTCGCCGACGTCATCGTCGCCAGATAGGAGCTCTGGGGACCATGGGCGCTCTTGAAGTAGTTGAGCGAGCTGATGACGCCCTGCGGGGTCATGAGCGAGCCGTCGCTGAAGTGCACGCCCGAGCGCAGCGTCAGGTTGAACACCTCGTTCTTGGAGTTCGGAGCGTAGGCCCACTTCGTGGCGAGGTCGCCCACGTAGGTTCCGTCGCCGAGCTGGTAGATGAGCGAGTCGTAGTCAAGCGCGCCGAAGTCGATGTCGGACTGGCTCGTCCCCTCCAGCGCCGGATTGAGGCTCACCGGCGGGCTGAACTGCATCGTCAGCGTGCCGCCGGTCGAGCCGCCCGACGTGCTGGCGTTACTGACGCTGCTGCCCTTGCTGGCGCTGCTGGCGCTGCTCGACTTTGAGCCACTGCCGGAGGAGCCGCCACAGGCGGCCAGCGCGGCGCACGTCAGCATGGCGGCGATCACTGCGCCGGCGCGCCGCCGACGATTGCTGCTTTCGCCCGCACCCGGGCGACCAGTACGGCCATGCAT
>JBAQGP010000225.1:0-1959 GCA_049287845.1 Solirubrobacteraceae bacterium
GCGTCGTACAGCGCGGGGTGGCTGGCGACGGCCACCGCCGCCATCGCCTCCCATCCTTCGGCAAATGCTCGGAGCATGGTGCCCAACGTCAGCTCGAGCTCATCGGCGAGCACCAGCGCGGCGGGCGCGCACAGCGCGCTCACGTGCGCCACCCCGTCGGGCAGCGTGTCGTCGTAGTCCAGCACGTGTCCGGCGGTGCCCGCGAAGGCCACCCGCGCCGGCAGGTCATCGCCCAACGAGCGGACCGCCTGGGCGGCTCGCTCCCGGCTGCCGGCGCAGGCGCAGGCCAGCCAGTCGAGGAACGCCACCCCATAGCCCGGTTGCCGATCGACGGTGACCGCCATCACCACCGTAGGCTAACCCTACCGCCAGCGCTGGTCGGCGCACGTCGACGATGGCCGGAGACGATGGACCCGATGCCGTCCGCGCTCCAAGCAATCCTTTGAACTGGTCAAGCAGATCAAGGTCTGGCAAAGAGCCCGCCCCAGGGATAGCGTCGCCCAATGGACACCACCACTCAGCCCAGCGCCACCGCGCCGCCCGGCGAGGGCCTACACAAAGAACTCAGCCTGGTCGACGCCGCCGCCTTCTCGGTCGGGCTCATCGGGCCCGTGGGCGCGATCGGCCTGCTCGGCACGGGTGCCGCGCTCATCATCGGCCGGGCGGTGACGCTCTCGTTCGTCTTCGCCGTCCTCGGCGTCGCGCTCGTCGCGTACTGCTTCGTCAAGCTCTCCCAGCACATCTCGCACACCGGGTCGGTCTACGCCCTATGCGGAGTGACCCTGGGGCCGCAGGCCGGCTTCTTCGCCGGCTGGGCCCTGATGGGCGCCTACATCGCCATCGGCTGCGGGTCGACGATCGAGATCGGCCTGTTCGCCCGCACCTTCATCAACGATGCGTTCGGCACCCACATCACCCAGTGGTGGTGGCTGGCCGCGATCGGGCTGCTGGGCGTCGCGGCCGTGGCGTTCATGGAGATCCGCGTCATCACACGCGCCCTGCTCACCTCTGAGGTCATCGGCGCGATCCTGGTGACGATTCTGAGCATTGTGATCCTGGCCAAGGTGATCTTCAGTCACGGCCCCCACGGCCAGACATTCACCTGGAGCTTCCTGGCGCTCCCCCATGGCAGCGGGATCAGCACGATCGCCAAGGCCGCCGTCTACGGCTTCTTGGCCTTCGCCGGATTCGAGGGCGCGGCGGCGCTCGGAGAGGAGACGTCCAGTCCCAAGACCCAGATCCCGCGCGCGATCAAGACCGCCGTGGTCGTCGTCGGCGCCTTCTACCTGCTCACCGCCGCGGCGCAGTCGCTCGGCTACGGCGCGACCGCCAAGGGCGCCGCGGCCTACGCTGCAGGGCTCCCCTTCTCGGATCTCAGCACCGGCTACATCGGCAAGTGGTACGCCGACATCCTCAACCTGATGGCCACCGTCAGCCTGTTCGCCATCTCGCTCGGCGTGGCCAGCGGCGGCGCGCGGATCATGTACGCCCAAGCGCGGGACGCCACCGGCAAGAAGACCGGCCTGGCGGGTCTCTCCAAGAACGGACAGCCCGCGGCGGCGCTGGTGGTGGCGCTGCTCATCATCGCGATCAACCTGATCATCGAGCAGCTCGCCGGCGAGACCGTCCTCAACGCCACCTTCTCCGCGCTGCAGGTCGGCACCGTCCTCATTCTGGCCGCCTACGTCGTGGCCACCGTTGGTGCCATCCGCTTCCTGTTCTTCAAAGGTGAGGCCAAGGCGCCGATGTGGCAGCTGGCCATCCCCTTGCTGGGCGGCGCCTTCGTCTGTTACACGATCTACCGCAACGTGTTCATCGGACAGACCGGCGCCAACGCCAACACGCCCTACATCGAGATCGCCTACCTCATCGTCGGGCTGGTGGTGGTGCTGGTCGTCCCCGGGCTGGCCGGGCGCGTGCGCCGCGGGCTGGCGGCCGGCGCCGTCCCGTAGCCGGGCG